>JAQVUC010000031.1 GCA_028699715.1 Anaerolineaceae bacterium
AAACGGGGCGTTATCGCCGGGGATGACTCGCTTTTGCTTGATCTTGAGAATATTGTGCAGTACGCCAAGCAATTAGCACCGGATAAACCGGTTTTCCTTTACGGTCACAGTATGGGCGCGCTTGAAGCGCTCTATTACGGCCTCAAAGCCCGTGAAAGTGTGCAAGGCATCATGGCAACCAGCCCGGCTCTGGACCCGGGTACCATCTCAAAAGCGCAGAGAGCCCTGGTGAAATTTTTGAAGCCAATCCTGCCCAACCTAGCGGTTGACAACGGACTGGATGTCAACGCGCTTTCGCGCGATCAGGATGTGGTGCGGCGCTATCGGCAAGACCCTCTGGTTCACCCGAAAGCCAGCGTGGCACTGGCGGCCTTTATGGATGAAGGTGCTAAGTATGTGATGAGTCATGCAGATGAGTGGGATATGCCGCTCTACCTGGCTCACGGCAGTGCGGATGCGATCTGCCCGGTGGAAGGCTCGCGCCAGTTTGCTGAAAAGCTGGGTGAAAAAGTCACCTTCCAGGAGTGGCAAGGGCTATATCACGAAACGCACAACGAGCCGGAACAAGAGCAGGTTTTGGCAACAATGCTGGACTGGGTGGAGTCAAAGGTTTAGCAAAACCACTTTACTTTAACCGGATTGGGTTCGTCTTGGATGGCGACGGCTTGCAGGGCTGCAAGTATCTTCTCGCATTCTTTTAAGGCAAAACTTTCGTGTTCCGCCCAGGGCTTATCCATCCCCAGCTGATCATAAGCAAGGGCAAGCCCTCCATACAGGGCTAAACCGAGGGAATGCGTCGCGCTGTGAATGCTTGAAGCAGCTTGCCCAATTGCCCTGGCGGCCGCTTGGGCGGCAGGGTTCTCGACTGCTTCAGCGGCAGCGTTGTGGCAAGCCAGGATGTACTTTTTTGCTTCCGGCAGCTTGACTTCTTTATTGAGCCACAGACGCGCGCATAGCAATGCAAGTTGGGGTCTCCCATCCTGGGGGTAGTGTTTGACATAAATGGGCAAAAAATAGCTTTCCGCATAATCGACTGCCCAGTTCACCAGCGTGTCTTTGCTCTGGGTTTCGATCAGGCGCATCAGCCCTTCAATGGGAGCTGCCTGCCAATTGCTTAGCATTTTGCGGTATTTTTTCATAGCTTTAGTATAGTAGAAAAAAACCACCTGACCAAGGTGGTTGAGGCGGAGAGGGCGGGATTCGAACCCGCGATACCTCGCGGTATACTCGCTTTCCAAGCGAGCGCACTAGGCCAACTATGCGACCTCTCCGCGTGAGCGCCTATTATATCAGAATTTAGCCGTTGTGAAGGGTTTTTCCAAACACAACGCAGGTTTTTTGGGGTCAAGCAGAAAGCGCTGCAATCTTCTCGACCGTCTCCGCGATGAGAGCTTTCCTTTTGCGAGGAAAGGTCCAGTTGATCACGCCCGTGGCGCTTAATTTGCTGCCTTTGGAACGCACCAGATTGTCCAATACCCTGATGGTTTGGTTGCCACCCCAGGATGGGAACGGAAATGCTTGTGTGACAAAACCAGCTACCAGTTTTCCTTCCAGTGAGTGTAATCCATGCAGATAGACTTGCATGGCGCTGGGCAGCCTGCCACCATAAACAGGAGCCGCAAAAATGATCATGTCATAGTCCTGGGTGGAGGGTGAATTGGTAAGCATGATCTTTCCCGGATCCATCTCAATATCATTGCTTGCCGTCACCTTATCCAAAAGCACCTGATGTCCCTTGCTAAGCAGTGTGTCGCGCAATTTCTCAGCGACCGAAAGTGTGTTTCCTGTTTTTGAAAAAATAATAATGCCAATGTTCATCGTGTCCTCACTAAACAGAAAATTCTGGAATGTTAGTAGTTGCAAGTCGGAATCTTATCACGAATACTGTTTTAAAACATAAATCAGGTATTTAGTAGCCAAAATCAGATCCTTTTTCCTGGCAGCCTGTTATAAGACCTTAGATTTTCTACTTCCTGAGCAATTGCTTTGTGCCAAAATAAAAATGAAAGTTTCTTTTCTGGTTTGAGGCTTATCTCAAGCAGGAAAAAAAGTGGAAAGGAAAAGATGGAAGAGAAAAAGAAAGGCGTACCTTGTTTGTTGTGGCCGTTTTGGGCAGTCTGGAAACTTGTCATCGGCATCCTGGAAATCACAGGACGTCTGATTGGTTTTGTGCTCGGTTTGGTCTTGATGATCCTCGGAATCGTGCTCAGTCTGACGGTAATCGGCGCCATTCTGGGCGTGCCAATTGCGATATTTGGCTTCTTGCTGATGATCAGGGCGATATTCTGATGAAAAAACTGGCTCAGTTTTGAGCCAGTTGATCCTTTAGAAAATTCAGTGCTTCCACTGGCGTTGGATCGATTCCATACGCCAAAGCCAGATAGTAGGAAACATAATCGCCAAATTGGAGCAGGCTCCACATCTGGGAGAGTTTGTCATCACCTCTCGCGGTGACAGCGTCAATGCCGATGCCGGCCTGCAGGAAGAATTGCATGCTCAAGTCGATGCGCAGTTGGTTGCGGGGATGATCACTTGCAGAACGCAAAAAGATGGCGGAAGTCTTTTCAAACAAGCTATCCGGGAAAACCAACCCGGCCAGCGTATTGTGGTTCATCTCAGGCAAAGCCTCAAAACTTGCCCAGGCTTTGGCGAGTTCATTGATCTGGGTTTTCCAACGCCGGGCAATCACCTCAAAGTTTCCAGCCGCAAAAATGACGACATTTCGTCCGAGCAGTTGTCCCGCCAGGCGTTTGGCAGGGTTTTGAGAGGTGGGGCTGGCAGGTTCCAGCATTTTCTGCTGATTTTCCAACTCGCGGATAGCTTTTTCGACAGCGGCTTGTTGATTGCCGATCAGTCCCAATCGTTCGACCAGGGCCAGGAGCAAGCCAAAAGACCAGGCAATAGCCGTGCGGGGCTGCCCGGAGTGCTGAAAACTCCAATGGGGTCGGTTGGCATCCTTGGCCAGCCGCTCCAATTTCCCTCCCGTAGAGATGCCCAACAAGGAGCAATTTTGTCTTTGGGCAGCTTGAAAAGCGTCAAGAGTTTCTTCGGTATTGCCGGAATGTGAGGAACAAATCACCAATGTTTCGGGGCCGTTTGCCCAGGCGGGCAGGCCGTAACCGCGGTGAGAAAAAACAGGAATGGGCGTGAAATCGGTAAGATAACTGGCTAGGAAGTCGCCACCAATGGCAGAGCCGCCCATACCGCAAATGATGATTCTTTTAATTTTTGGCATTTCAGGCAGTTCCAGCTGCAGCCCTAGCTGCCAGGCTTTTGCCAAATCCTGCGGCAGCGCCTGAATATAAGCAGCCATATTTTCGGGGTCATTACTGTGATTGTTTTCGAACATAGTGCGCTCCTAAACGATATTGGTCTATCTTAACCTAAAAACGCCAATTTAACTATCATCAACTTATCTTCAGCTTAAAAAGACGTATTCCATTTTGAATGAGGCTTAACTCAGGGTTTGGGTGTGGGGGTCAGCGATGCTTCAGGAGTGGGGGATGGCTCTTGCATGACTTCGATGCGGACGTAAAAGGGTGCATCAGCGTTGGGTCCGATGCCAAAAAGGTTCCCGTCAGGATCCTGGAGCATCCAGTTGCTCTGGTACACGCCAGGTGATGTAGGCGCGTAGAAGGTCACACTCAGGTCGATGGCCTGCCCAGTTAATACTTCTCCAGTCAGAAACTGCTCCTGCATGGCGCCCATGGGATTTTGGGAGAAAAAGACAAGTTTGTAGAGCCGGGTCCATTTGCAGCTGCCTGAGTTTACCAGACGCCAGGTCTTGGTAAATTCCTGCCCCGCATATAGTTTAGTGTTATCCGGGATGGTGAGGTCAAAAGGCGTTCCGGGGCTGGCCCGGTTGCACTCTACAGAACTTGTTGCTTCAGGTTCCGGGGTGGCGCTGCGAGCGATGGTCGGGATTTGCGATGGCGTTGCCGTGGAGGCAAGCGTGGGGTTGGGTGTCGCGGAAGCTCCCGCGGCGAGTGTCTGCCCAGCCGCCAGAGTGACCAGAGCGACGGAGGTCTGCATCAGGTCAGGTTGCTCGATGGTGGGGATTTCGTTGGGTGTAGGGGTGGTTTTAGCACAGCCGGACAAAAGCAGGAGTACGACCAGAAGAAAGCAGGCAGCGCGCTTTACACTTGCCATCATTCTCCCGTTTCCGCCAGGCTTTCGGCAGGCAAGGGATTGCTGAAGGTTTTCATACTGCTGCCAAAATGGTGTTGAATTGTTCCGTTTGGGAAACGGATAGTGGAATTCTTACCGTCCCGAGTCACTTCCAGGCCTTTGAAAAGCACTTTTAGAGGCCAGGGGAAGGGGTTTTGACCCTGCAGGATCAGCTTGTTTTCGTGCAAAATGCGGATACCGGCTAATTCGAGGAAGAGATTGACCGGGATCAAGCCAGCAAGCGTGTTTCTGGTGCCGATTGGGCGG
The DNA here is from genome assembly GCA_028699715.1 of Anaerolineaceae bacterium. Classification (GTDB taxonomy): domain Bacteria; phylum Chloroflexota; class Anaerolineae; order Anaerolineales; family Anaerolineaceae; genus Mesolinea. The sequence goes on from JAQVUC010000031.1 coordinate 4,435, forward strand.
CCAGTGAGAGCCTGCCAACGGTCGCTGTTGTTGTGGTCTGTTTTCAATTGAAGGATTTGACCCTCTATGAGTTGGCTGAAAAGCTGGAAGGCCTGGTGGCGTTCACCCTGATCAATCAATTGAGAGATCAGCAAGAGGTTCCAGCCTAGATTAACGACCTGTTCGGTGTCCTGTGGGTCTAAATTCTCGGGGATGCCGTACTTGGTGCGGTTCAGGATGGCATCCAAGCTCAAGGGATCTTCTGAATCTGGCTCTACTTTGGGTTCAGGTGCCGCGAGGAGTGAGCTGATGTCGTTGATTTTCAAATCAGCGATGTGAACCTGAAGCTGACAGTTTTCCATCTCCAATTCACTGATGCGATCAAGGCGGGCATAAATTTTTTTTGTGGTCAAGTAAAAAGAACCGGGCAGCCAAAGCAGATCAGAGGAATCGATTTTTTCAACCACCAACTCGCCCTGATCATTTTCTCCGTGAAGGAAAAAAGGGGCAGGTTTTTTGAATTGAAGCTGCGGTTTTAGACGAAGGTTGAGGCGGGCGGGCGATTTCAGAAAAATCGCTTTTGCGCCGAATTCGCCCAAATCGCCTTTAAATAATATTTCTCCAGCGTGGTTTCGATGAGTTTGGTAATCAAGCAGGCTGCCGTTGTTAAGAGTGGGTAAATTTTCTTTAGACCAACTTTGAAGAGTGGCACTGTGACTTTCAGTTTCAGCCGTTGTTATTTGATCCTCAAGAACCAAACTGATTTTCCGCAGGTGTTCCAACTCAATCAGCATCAGTTGAACTAACCCGGAACTTTCCGTGAAAGCTATGCGCGTAGACAGCGCGTTTTCATCCATCAAATCAAAAACACTCAAAGATGTCAGCTCAGTCTGTTCCCCCCTGGTCCATTCAGGGATCCCATCCTGATCGCGGTCATACGTTTGATCGAACCAGGAGAGGGTGATCGATTTCAAAGCGGGAAATATGGCGGAAAGATAGGTTTTGTCCTGAAATTGTTGATGGATCTGCCAGGCGAGCTTGCAGAGACAGGGGAAGGGCAAGGGGTTGGCGTTGCCCTCAATTAAGCCATCCAGGCAATTGGATAAATGAGCCGCAAAGAGTTCTGCAGCCAATTCGATTTGGGCAGGCATCAAAGAATTGACCAATTGGAACAATTCTAGTGTCGTGACTGTTTTAGTGTTGATATCCTTTTGACCAGCTGGGGGAGACGAAAAAGTTGTATGGATATTGCGATTCTTGAGCGCGGCTATTGTTCCATCAGCTTCACGCTGTAAAAGCTGAAAGGCCTGGTTTTGATTTGAAAGAAAAGCGGCATCCCAGCTTGTGTTTGGCGTGGTGATTTGAACCAGGCGGGATTGGTTGGCAACCTCAAGGCGGGCAATTTCAGCGTCCCAATTGACAGGGAAATTCTCCGTGGTAGTGCCTGTCTCCAAAGTTGCACCGTAGTCAATTTCACACTGCCACAAGGCTTGTATCGATTTTCCCGGACCAAGATGTTCACTTTGTTCCAGCGCAAAGGTGGGGCTTAAGACAGTTTTGGCAGAACCATTCATTGTCAGGCTGACTGAAAGATTGCCGGATTGCCCCTTGAGAAAAGTCTGGTAAGCCTGGCGGGTGTGTTTGATATCCGAGCCGCCCTGAAGTGAAATCAGACGCGCTGCCAGCCTGGCGCCGAGCTCGAGGTTCTGGTCCGAGTTATTGGTTACTTTAATCCTGCCAAGTACTAAAGAGGCGGATTTCACCCAAATGTCAAGAACCGCCTCTATCTCTTCGAATGGATTGATCACCATACGGAGAAAATTTGAGTAAATAAAATCGATGCGCGGTTGGGCAAAAAAGTCTGAAAGACTTTCCTGGATCATCTTGTTCTGGCTGACCTGGGGGAAAATTTGGAAAGAACGGGCTTGCAAGCCCAGTGTGCTCAGCAAACTGATAGGGCCACCGTTTTCTAATTCCAGCCTCCAAACGGTATCAAAAGTTGGAAGCTCCTTAGAAAATTGCTGATCCGCAGCTACTATCATCCCGATGGGATCGGTTTTGAAGAATGGTCCTATAGTCACAGCTTAATTATATGCTACAGTCCTGGTTCGCGCTTTTGTTCGACAGAAATTTCCGCCTTGAACCTTTATGTTAAAATCGGAGTTAATAAAGAAGAAGAGAAATCATATGGAAGACAAGCTCAACACCAACCAAAACCTGCCCGAATCCACTGAGGACAACCTCGATGCTCAGAGCGCTTCTGCGAAGGCTCAAGAATTCCCAGAGTTTGCAAATTTTAAGGAGACAGCAGCTGGTTACGCGGAACGTAACGGGCTGGATAATTACAAAGACCCTGGCATGGAATTCCAATCAGAAACGTGGAATATCGGTGAGGCTGTCAAAGATAAGACTTCTCAGTGGGTACCGGTCGAGTACATCGAGGACCAGGATTTTGTTGAAACCATTCCTCCCGAGTTTCCCATCCAAACGGCAGACCAGCTTGAGGTCCTGCCTGAAACAGTTGATCAGGTAGATCACCAGGGGACCCAATTGAACCCAGTGGCCTTTACCCCGGCTGAGGGAAGTATAGAGAGTGACACGCAACCGGTGATCGTCAGCCCTCTGGTTGAACCAAAAGCGGTTGTTGAACCAGCCGTTGCTGCAGTTGCGCCTGAGACTCAACCACATCTTGTTGTGAAAAAACAGGCTAAAGCACCCAAGAAGGCCAAAAAGAAAAAAGGTTGTTTTGGACGATTGATCTTGATTGCCATTATTCTTTTGCTGCTTGCGCTTCTGGGAGCAGGTGTGTTTGCGGTATCCAAGTACATCGATATTGCTAAAACACTTCCACCAGTAGACGAACTCCAGAATCGGGCGTCTCAATTTGAGACCACCTATATCCTGGACCGCAACGGCAACATTCTTTACGAAATTGTTGACCCAAACGCCGGCAAACGGACTTATGTGCCTTTGGAACGGATATCACCTTATGTGATTGCGGCAACGATTGCAACCGAGGACAAGGAGTATTACAACCACCCTGGCTTCGATTTGATCGCGCTTGCCCGCGCGCTTTACGCTAACTACACCTCCGGGGAGATCGTCTCCGGTGCCTCCACCATCACGCAACAGTTAGCCAGGTTGCTGCTGTTGACCGATGAACGCTTTGAGCAATCGTATGAGCGCAAAGCACGTGAAATCATCCTGGCGGCTGAAATAACCCGCCGCTATACCAAGGAACAGGTTTTAGAGTTATATCTGAACGAAATTTTTTACGCGAATCGATCTTATGGCATCGAAGCCGCCTCGGCAACCTACTTCAATACAACTGCCGCGGAGTTGAATTTGTGGCAGTCCGCTTTTTTGGCAGGAATTCCACAAACCCCGGCCGTGTACGATATTTACAACAATCCTGAACCTACAATCAACCGCTTCAAAACGGTTTTGGTGCTGATGTACGAATTGAGCAACGAAAAAGGCTGCATCCACATCGGTGAAAACCTGGAGCCTGTGTGTTTGGACGCAATTCAGACGATCCAGGCCTCGGACGCCTTGGAGGCCTATGAATTCAAAAAGCGGGATATAGGTATGCAGTTTCCGCATTGGGTGGTTTTTATCCAATCTTTGCTCGAGTCTCAGTTTGACGCCCAGACCATCTATCGTTCCGGCTTTACGGTTTACACCACACTCGACCCTGAGATGCAGCATGATGCCGAAAACGCGGTCAGCAAGCAATTGGCGCAGATGACGGCCAACAACGCCACCAATGGCGCTGTGGTTGTGCTTAACCCCCAAAATGGTGAGATCCTTTCCATGGTAGGCTCGGCAGACTTTAACAACGCCGATATCAGCGGCCAGGTAAATATGGCTCTGACCAATACCCGCCAACCAGGTTCAGCTATCAAGCCCTTGACCTATCTGGCGGCTTTTGAAAAAGACTGGACCCCATCCACCTTGATTTGGGATGTGCCTTCAAGCTTCCGTCCCTCTGCAGATCCTTTTGACACCAGCCCGGACTATGAACCAGTCAACTATGATGGGCGTTTTCACGGTCCTGTGACCGTTCGCGACGCCTTGGCGAACTCCTATAACATCCCGGCGGTCAAAGCTTTGGAATATGTCGGTATCTACGACGATCCGACCACTGTCCAAGAGGATGGTTTTATCAATTTTGTCAAACGCCTGGGGATCAATACGCTCACCAGAAATGATTACGGCCTGGCGCTAACCTTGGGCGGTGGTGAAGTCAGCCTGATGGAACTCACCGGCGCTTACCAGGTTCTGGCGAATGAAGGCCGGAAAATCTCACCGGTAGCGATCACAAAAGTTGTTGATCATAGCGGACAAGTGCTTTATGAATACCAGGCTCCGGCTGGAGACCAGGTAGTTCGCTCAGCACACGCTTATCTGATTTCCTCGATCCTTTCAGATACTGCTGCCAGGGCGCCGATGTTTGGGTATGACTCAATCCTCAATCTCCCTTTCCCTGCTGCTGCAAAAACCGGAACGACCAATGATTTTCGGGATAACTGGACGGTTGGGTACACACCTGATCTTGTGGTTGGAGTTTGGATTGGGAATGCTGATTACACTCCCATGTTCAACACCACTGGAGTCAGCGGGGCTGCGCCGATCTGGTCTGAAATTATGCAAAAAGGAATCAACCGCTACACAGGTGGTAACGCAACACCCTTTGCCAGACCTTCTGATGTTGTTGATTACACGATTTGCGCGGTATCCGGGGTACAGCCAA
>JAQVUC010000032.1 GCA_028699715.1 Anaerolineaceae bacterium
GAAGCATACTGCATTTTGCCTGACCATATTCACCTACTAATGAGCCTTCCAGAAGGGGTAAAAAATTATTCAAATCTCCTTAGAGAGATTAAAAAGACTGTTACAAAAAGTATCAGAGAACATCGGGATCAACCCAACTTAGTTATTTGGCAAGCAAGGTTTTGGGAGCACACAATTCGAAGTCAACGCGACATGCAAACACATTACGATTACATCCATTACAACCCTGTGAAACATGGCTATGTTAATTCGGTTGATCAGTGGCAATGGTCAAGCATTAAAGACAAATCAGACAAAAAAGAAATAGAAGCGAGCATTAAAAATATTGAGGGTTTAAATAAAAAGGGATATTCTTTTGTGGAGTGATTCCATTGTAGGCCGGATTGTGGTCTTCAATCCGGCAATTATTTAAAATCGGAAAAAAGCCGGATTCAAAAGAAGAATCCGGCCTACGGGTGCGCTGGAGGCCGGCACGATCAGAAAATACGTGCGCGGTCAGGAGAACCCCGCAAAAAATCGCTTGGGGCAGGCCTATCCGTTTCATGGTGGGCACCCATGTATGCAAGCACACAGGGCAGGCAGGCGGCACGATAGGAGCATAACACTCGATTTCCTATGAGCTGTCAGCTATCAGCTATGAGCTATATAAAAATTTCGTTAGAAAATTTTACATATCCTTGACTTCTACTCTATGAGGGCGTATCATAAGTTTGGCACTCATCATGTAAGAGTGCTAAAATAACGCAAATTACAATCGGAGGAAACATGACAATTTCTATGAAACCATTAGGAAGTCGGGTCGTAATTGAACCCATCGAACAAGAAGAAATCACTGCTGGCGGGATCGTTTTACCTGAGACCGCAAAAGAAAAACCCCAGAAGGGCACCGTTATCGCCGTTGGTCCTGGCGACCGTGACGAAGACGGAAAACGCATCGAATTGGATGTAAAAGTTGGAGATGTAGTTCTGTTTGCCAAATACAGCGGCACAGAGATCAAATACGACGGCAAAAAGTTGTTAATTATGCGCGAGAGCGATATCCTCGCGATTCTTTAATCATCAAAAAAAGTTTAGGAGATAAATTATGGCAAAACAATTAGTTTTCGGAGATGAAGCTCGGCGATATTTAAAGAATGGCGTCGACATTGTTGCAAACGCAGTAGCTACCACTTTGGGTCCCAAAGGGCGCAACGTAGCTTTGGACCGCAAGTACGGTTCACCCACAATTACTCACGATGGTGTTACCGTCGCGAAAGAAATCGAACTGGAAGATCCCTATGAAAATATGGGCGCTCAGCTTCTTAAAGAAGCCGCCTCAAAAACCAATGACATCGCCGGTGACGGCACCACCACATCCACAGTTCTGGCTCACGCTATCGTCAGCGAAGGTCTGCGTAACCTGGCTGCCGGCGCAAACCCGATGCTGCTCAAGCGCGGGATCGAAGCTGCCTCCAAGGCCGTTTCGGAAGCCATTCACGATCAGGCTATCGATATCACCACCAAGGCTGAAATCGGCAACGTTGCCACCATTTCCGCCCAGGATGATCAGATCGGCGCTTTGATCGCTGATGTGATGGACAAAGTTGGAAAAGACGGCGTCATCACTGTAGAAGAATCCAAAGCTCTCGAATTTGAGACCGAATATGTTGAAGGTATGCAATTCGACCGCGGCTACATCAGCCCCTATTTCGTGACCGATACCGAACACATGATTTCTGAAATCGTTGATCCTTACATTCTTATTTACGATAAGAAAATCTCAGCCGCAAATGACATCGTGCCCCTGCTGGAAAAGATGGTCCAGGTTGGCAAACGCGATATTGTCATCATTTCAGAAGATGTTGATGGCGAAGCCATTGCAGCCCTGGTGCTGAACAAGATCCGCGGCGTTTTGAACGTTGTCGCTGTGAAAGCCCCTGGTTTCGGCGACCGCCGCAAGGCTATGCTGCAGGATATCGCTATCCTGACCAATGCCAGTGTCATTTCTGAAGAAACCGGCCGCAAGCTGGAAAACGCCACTATCGAAGATCTCGGCCGTGCTGAAAAGGTCACCATTGACAAAGACAACACTACCATTGTCGGCGGTAAGGGCGATTCGGCTGCCATCAAGGGCAGAATTGAACAGATCCGTGTAGAAATTGAAAACACAACCAGCGATTATGATCGCGAAAAACTTCAGGAACGCTTAGCCAAGCTTTCTGGTGGTGTTGCCATCATCCGTGTTGGCGCCGCAACCGAAACTGAACTCAAGGAAAAGAAACACCGCGTGGAAGACGCTCTGTCTGCCACTCGTGCAGCTGTTGAGGAAGGTATCGTTCCTGGTGGTGGTGTGGCATTGATCAACGCGATTGAATCCATCAAAGATTTGAAGTTTGAACAGGATGATTCCCAGATCGGTGTCAACATCGTGCGCAGCGCTTTGACAGTGCCCATGAAGAAAATTGTGGAAAACGCTGGAAAAGACGGCTCAGTGGTTGTTGAAACCGTGCGCCAACGTCAGGCAGCTGAAAACAACAAGAATATTGGTTTCAACGTCCTGACTGAAGAGTACGGCGACATGGTTGAGATGGGCGTGATCGATCCTGCCAAGGTGACCCGCGGCGCTCTCGAAAATGCTGCTTCCATCGCCGCTATGATTTTGACGACTGAAGCTTTGATCACTGATATTCCTGAACCCGAACCGGCGGCACCCGCAATGCCCCCCGGTGGCGGAATGTACTAAACCGATTGAAAATAGAACAAAAAGCTGGCTCAAAAGCCAGCTTTTTGGCTTAAAGGGGGGTCTGATTGGGGAGCGCGGGGCGCAAAAGTGAGCAAAAAAAGGTTGTTAAATGAAATCTTCAAGTACAATAACCTGCAGTGAGGTGGAGATATGTTTGAAACAAAAGTAATGGCAGCAATCAAGGAGTTTCAACAAGCTGAAATCAATGATCATGTAACTTATACAGAAATATCCAAGCGGCTGGATAACGAAGCTGACGCAAAGAAAATTGCCGCCCTTGCCAAAGATGAGTTGGAGCATTCCAAGTTTTGGGAAGAACATACCGGTGTTGTCGCCAAACCCCAACAATGGAAGATTTGGTTTTACGTTCTTCTTTACAAAATCCTGGGCTACACCTTTGTGATCAAAAAGCTTGAGGAAAACGAAGAAAAAACGATCGAGAATTACAAAAGCCTGGAAGGGGTTGTGCCCGGGGTCGACCGTCTGATCCGTGATGAAGAAGAGCACGAGATGAGTTTGATTTCCGTGCTGGATGAGCAACACTTGCAGTATACAGGCTCGATTGTGCTGGGCTTGAATGACGCATTGGTGGAGCTTTCCGGAACTTTGGCAGGGCTGACACTGGCTTTTCAGAATACCCGCATGATCGCGCTGAGTGGCCTGGTAACCGGCATTGCTGCAGCGCTATCCATGGCAGCCTCGGAATACCTTTCTACCAAGGCGGAAAAGACGAAAAAGGATCCCGTAAAAGCATCTATTTATACCGGGATCGCCTATATCGTCACGGTCATTTTGTTAATTTTGCCTTATCTGATCATCAGTAATTATTTTGTCGCTCTGGCTGTGATGATGACCACGGTGTTTGCAATTATTGCTTTCTTTAGTTTCTACATGTCAGTGCTCAAAGACGAGAAATTCAGTCAACATTTTCTAAGCATGGCCGCGATCAGCGTTGGTGTGGCATTGATCAGTTTCTTGTTTGGTTACCTGATTAAAAATTTCATCGAACTATAAAAAAAACAGGGCAGGAAATTTCCTGCCCTTTGCAATTGAGGTTTTGAAGAAAAGAATAGGCTATTCCAACGTTATCATGACATGTTCACCGTCTTCATCATCCTCAACATCTACCAGCACACCTTTTTGTCCTTCGTTCAAAACACCATCATCAAGCAGACTCTGCAGGTCATAATCTTCCAGGGCGTCACCGCCAATGTTGAATTTGCCACCCATCTTCATGCCCCAGCGAACCAGGGCCAGGGGGATTCTCAAATTCACCTTGCGCTTACCGCTGGCTCGGTCAGATACAACAATTTTTAACCAGTGGGCTTTGCCGTTTGCGTGTGTTTCAAAATCTGAAACAGACTCTGTGAAAGTGGTCTTTTCTTCCAGGTTGAAATCAAGTGCTTCAAGCAGTTGGACTGCTTCTTGTGCGCTGAGCTTGCCTTCCTGAACCATATTCAGGATGCGCATTTTTTCATCTGTGTTCGACATTTTTATACTCCTTAGATTAAATTAAATTCGTCTTCACCCTGCAGGTAGCGAAGAGCTTGGGTACTATCAATTTGTCCGTTCTCGAGGTCATCCAAGACCTGCTGTCGTTGGGAATCGCTAAGTTTGAAGGGGACTTCTTTTTCGGGTTGGAAACCAAGGGCCATGATTACGTCATTCAAGCGATTTTTCAAGGTGGGGTAAGAAAGCCCTAAAATTTCTTCCATGCGGTTCAGCCTTCCCTCAGAGCGGACAAAGGTCAAAAGAAAGTTGACCTGTTCATGGGTCAGATTTTGCAGAAGATCACTTTGTGGCTCAAAGCTGCCCTCAACAGAGGTCTGACAGTTTGGGCAAAAAAACCGGGTTACGATCACTGAACCTTGGCAGATCGGGCAATTTTTTGGTAGTTTGTTCATAATTTCCTCTTTCTTCACTTGTCTGTTAAGATAATACAAGAAAATATTGAAAATGTCAAGTTAAATCTTAAAAAAAGTTAAGATATTCTAAAAAATAGTTTAGAAAAGTTTAAATTATTCAAATATTCCTTATTTTATTTGACTTAGGCTGTACCAGGCTTCTTTTATGTACTGCGCTGTGCAAGGATATCTTTGATTATGCCTGGTGCTCGGTTCAGGTTTTTCTAGTCTGAAACAATCTCTGGCTGCGTGTTTGTTGTTCTTCTGCTTGGTATAATTGATGAATCAAGTCAAGGAGTAGCCCAATTCATGAAGATCATTGAATGCATCCCTAATTTTTCAGAAGCAAGAAGACCGGAAGTTGTTGAAGCAATCATCAAGGCTGTGGCCGAGGTCCCTGGAGTGCGGATTTTGGACCAGCATTCAGACCTGGATCACAATCGCACGGTGTTAACTTTCATCGGTGATCCGGCTGGCGTTGAAGAGGCGGCCTACCAGGGCATCCTGAAAGCTGCAGAACTGATCGATCTTAACCAGCATGAAGGTGAACACCCCCGCCTGGGGGCGGCGGATGTGGTTCCCTTTGTGCCAATTGCGGATGTGACCATGCAGGAGTGCATCGAAATTGCCCGCCGGTTGGGGAAGCGCGTGGCGGACACTCTTGGTATTCCGGTCTATCTGTACGAAGAAGCGGCTGCACGCCCTGACCGGGTGAATCTGGAAGACATTCGCCGGGGAGAATATGAGGGCATCAAAGAAACCATCGCAACCGATCCTTACCGCGAACCTGATTTTGGACCCAAGGTTATGGGCTCTGCCGGTGCGGTCGTGATCGGGGCGCGGCAGCCTTTGATCGCTTATAACATTTTCCTCAATACTCCTGATGTCAGCATCGCCGAGAAAATTGCCCGGCGCGTGCGCAATTCGTCCGGTGGTTTTCACTTTGTGAAAGGGATGGGGGTTCTGGTCAGCGGCTTGGCACAAGTTTCCATGAACCTGACCAACTACCACCGCTCGCCCATGGCACAGGTGACGGAATTTGTGCGCCGTGAAGCTGAGCGCTATGGCGTGGGGATCCACCATTCCGAAATCGTGGGTTTGGTCCCAAGCCGCGCCATCATCAATGCCGGCCGTTATTATTTGCAGATGGATGGTTTTGAATATGACCAACTTTTGGAAAACCGCATCGTGAATGAAGGCGAGGCACAAAACGCCGGTAACCAGGTCAATTTTCTGGATCAGGTGGCTGAAGGGACTACTGCTCCCGGAGGCGGCTCTGCCGCTGCCTACAGCGGCGCATTAGGCACTGCCCTGGCAGTAATGGTTGCGCGCCTGACAACTGGAAAAGCCAAATATAAAGAGGCGGAAGAAGAATGTTGGCAGGTGATCGAAAGAGGGGAGCAGTTGCGTCAGCAGTTGACCGAAGCTATTGAACTCGATGCGAAATCCTTTGAAGGCATCATCCTTGCCCGCCGACTGCCCCGTGACACAGAAGAAAGCATTAAAGTACGCGATGAAGCCATCATGCAAGCCAGTTTTTACGCGGCTGCCGTACCCCTGAAGTCAGCTGAAATGTGCCTGGAAGGGATGAATTTAGCGCTCCGAATGGCGCAAATTGGTAATCTGAACGCGATTTCTGATGCAGCTTCAGGTGTCTACCAGGCAAATGCTGGATTGGAAGCCGCAGTTTTGAACGTCAAGATCAACCTGATGGGCTACGAAGAGGAAACCCGGTCACAAGAGCTTTTGGCCAGAGCCTCCCAGCTCAAAGAGGCTGCGGCAAAAGTTTTAGAAAAGCTGAAAAGCACTTTGTCCGAACGGGCTCAACTCTAAAGGATTAATAGAAAAAGACCTATGCGAGAAATTGTTGTTGTAGGCTCCGAAAATCCAAGCAAATTACAGGCTGTTCAGTTGGGTTTTGAAACTGTATTTCCCGTTAAGGACTTTCAGTTCCTATGCGTAAATGCCGATTCTGCGGTTTCAGCCCAACCCATGGGAGATGCTGAAACTGTCACGGGGGCGCAAAACCGGGCCAAGAATGCGCGGATCATGCAACCTGAAGCGGATTATTGGGTGGGTTTGGAAGGTGGCCTGACCAACCTGGAGTGTCTGCCTGATCAATTCATTGCCTATAGTTGGATTTGCGTGCTTAATTCTCAACAAAAAGGGCTGGCGCGTTCGGCGGCTTATGTTTTGCCGCTACGAATTTCGGATTTGATCAAGGGCGGGATGGAGCAAGGGGAGGCGGACGACATCGTTTTTGGACAGGAAAACAGCAAACACAACAGCGGTGGGGTGGGCTTGCTCAGCAATGACTTGATCACCCGCAGTCAACTTTACGCCATGGCGGTGAAGTTGGCTCTGATACCCTTCATCAAACCTGATTTGTACCCAAGAGAATTGTGAAAGAAAAAAATTGAAAGAGTTTTGGAAAGATAAAACTTTTGAAGAGATGACCCAGGAAGAGTGGGAGAGCCTGTGTGATGGCTGTGCCAAATGCTGTCTGATCAAGTTCCGGGAGCCTGGGACAAAGGGGATCAAGTTTACTAATGTTGTCTGCCGCTATCTGGATTTGGGAACTTGTCAATGTACCGATTATGTCAACCGTCATAGCAACGTCCCTGAATGTGTTTTTCTGACCCCGGAGATTGCACGGCATGCGGATTGGCTTCCGCTCACCTGCGCATATCGCCTGGTGGCTGACGGAAAAGATTTACCCTGGTGGCATCCGTTGAAAACAGGCAATCCTGACTCTGCCCGCCGCTCTGGCGGAACTGTTTTTGGCAAAGTGGTCAGCGAAAGTGAAGTTGATGATGCCGACCTGGAAGATATGGTTGTAAATTGGTTTGATTAACTTTGTGTATCTGTCACTTTTACGTTAGAATTCAGTTAACCACTATTCTGGAGGATCTATGGAAAAATCCGACACAGAAGTAAGCAAGCTGATCATCGCTGTTGTACAAAGTCAGGACAGTGATATGGTTGAGATGACCCTGGACCAGGTAAAAATCCCCTATGTAAAGTTGCCCAGCACAGGCGGATTCCTGCTCGAGAAAAACACAACTTTCCTGGTCGCCTGTGATTACAAACGCGAGTGCAATGTAATGGAGTTGTTAGGCGCGACGGCCAAAAAACGAGTTAGTTACGTGGCTGCCACCATGGACAGCACCCCTTTCCCGATCATCGTGCCCGCCGAAACGATGGTTGGTGGAGTCACCATTTTTACGCTTGACGTAGAACATTTTGAGGAGTATTGAGATGAAACTGATTTTAGCAATTATTAAGGATGCTGATAACGATAAGGTTTCAAGGAAACTCACTGAAGAAGAGTTCCGCGTCACCTTTATTGCTTCTACCGGAGGATTTTTACGCAGCGGCCGCAGTACTCTGATGATCGGGGTGGAGGCTGAACGTGTTCAGCGCGCTCTGGAGATCATCCGCGAAAATTCCACCAAATCTGACCATCCGGGAGAGAAGCAAGCTACAATTTTTGTATTGAACGTAGACACCTTCAATCAAATTTAGAACCTTTCTTGAACTTGAAGTTGGGTTGGACTGAAACCGTTTCCTTGAACCTTGTCAGTTGACGTGAGTACCTGATTTGCAGTAATTTTTAATAGATTTCTTCTGATTTTATTTCTTAGGATAGAGAGGACAGTATGGTTGATTTTGGAAAAGCTTTTACCTACATTTTTGATGATGAAAACTGGTTTGACAAACTGATTGTCCCGGTTTTGGTCAGTCTTATCCCCTTCATTGGGCAATTTGCGTTGATGGGGTATGTATTGAGAACGTTAAAAAACGTAGCCGAAGGTGTGGCTGAACCTCTGCCAACTTTCAAGTTTGGTGAGGATCTGGGACGCGGTTTTCGGTATTTCCTGATTGGCTTGGTTTACGCTCTGCCTATTATCATCCTTGGTCTCTTGGTATTCATTCCCGTTCGTATTTCTGAGACATCAAGTTGGGTCCTGCCCACCATCCTTGGCATTCTGCTTGGAGGCTTTGGCTTGGCATACGCGTTGTTAATGTTCCTGTTTCAACCGGTCATGACAGCCAACTTTGCCGTCAAGGATACGTTTGCCTCTGCTTTTGAGTTCAAAGAATTCCTCAGGCGCTTCAGGAACAACATCACCGCCTGGCTGCTGGTTTTAGCCGGCTTAATCGTTGCCGGTTTTATTGCTCCTTTGGGTGGTATCTTCTTTTTCATTGGGGCCTTGCTCACCGGTGCTTACACCCAGTTTATGGTAGCCCATCTGCAAGGCCAGGCCTACGCCGCCTCAGAAGTCAAACAATAAGAAAACAGTTTCTAACTGATAAAAAGAGCGAGTTTATCTCGCTCTTTGCTTTTACTCAGAGAATTCTTCCACCTGGTAGGTCTCGACCTACCTATTGTTATTTCCTTATGCCATCAGTTTGATATTCATGCTGTTAGGTTACCCGGAGAAAGCTATTGGGAGGATTATGGCTATAAAACTGTTTGGAGTAGAAAAGTTG
>JAQVUC010000033.1 GCA_028699715.1 Anaerolineaceae bacterium
CCTCTCTATTGTAGGTGTTGCTGAGCGAGAGCATGGGATGTTTGTGCGGGAACTGAAGGAAAGCATTGTTTTCGGGGGATATGTCGCTGCCTACCTGACGGGTTGGGGAGTCGTCGCTGGCCAGGTCAGGAAACATTTTTTCAAGGGCAGTGAGTTCCTGCAGCAGCAAATCGTATTCAAAATCGGAAATATCGGGGGCATTCAGCACATAGTACTTACGGTTGTGCTCATGAAGCGTGTCTTTCAACTCCTTTATCCTGGCAACTGCCCTGCTGCGGTTCATGCGGTAAAGATACGAAGTAGTTTGATATTACGTATTGTGACCATTCCACTGAATGGTATCGTCTTTTATGAGAATTTCCCCGTTTTCTGCCATGGCACGCAGTACGTCCATTACCTGTTCACCGGATTCGGAAAACAACAGGTCCAGCTGCTGGATGCGGAGCGGTCCGGTACGCAGAGTCCTGGTTATCTTGCCGGCGATTCTTTCGAATGTCTGACCCGGGTTCTCAATTCCCTGGCGTTGCAGGCAGACATCGCAGATTTCGCAGTCGTGTTTCATCCCTTCCCCAAAATAAGCCAGTAGTTGTTTGCTCCGGCAGGGGGCCTCTGACTGGGCGTACTGCAGCATGGTTTCCATGCGCTTTGCATAGGCGTCTTTACGTTGCAGAAAAGTGGCGGGATTCAGGTAAACGTTGCCTGGTTCCAGTCTGCCGGAATGCAGGAAAACCTGTGGAATTCTTTTTTTAGGTATGTACGAGATTACAGCCATCCGGGACAGGTTCAGGAGGTATTCGGCAATGACCCCCGGTGCCATGCGGCTGGTTTTGGCCAGGTACTGTTCTTCAATAGAGACAAAACCGTTGAACAGCCCTGTGTAGGTACGCAAAAGCAGTTTTATGAAGGTATCCAGTCCCGGGTTGGCTATCTGCACACGGTAGAGTTCATCGCGGCTTACTCGGAACATGATGCGGGAAGGATTGTCTACTTCCTCTGTCAGGGATATGTATCCTTCCTGTTCCAGGCATTGCAGCGCGTACCAAAGGGTCGAGGGATGTTTCCTGCAGCGTTTGGCAAAATCTTCCACCCTGAAGTCGAATTGCTGCTCGGCCCCTTCTCCGTAGGCAAGACCCAGGAAGTCGTAGAGATTCTGGTAGGTCTCTCTGATTAGCTCAGGGTCGGGGAATGAAAGCGTAAAGATCTGCCGCATCCGTTTGGCGTCTGATGGATTGAATAGCAGTACGGCGTAAGCTTTCTTGCCATCCCTGCCGGCCCTGCCGGCTTCCTGAAAGTAAGCCTCGGGGGAATCAGGGGGGTCAAAATGGCAGACAAAACGGACATCCGGCTTGTCAATACCCATTCCAAAAGCGTTGGTTGATACCATGATGCGGGTTTCCCCCCTTTTCCATGACTGTTGCTTGGATGACCTGATGCGGGAATCCATTCCCGCATGGTAGGCATCGGCTTTTAGTTCGTTAAAAATCAGGAACTCTGCCACATCCTCGGCTTTTTTCCTTTCCCGTACGTAAACCAGCCCGGTTCCCTCCACACCTTTTGCAATCCGGAGGAGCTGTCCCAGTTTGTCCTCGGTTTTCCTGACCACATAGGCAAGGTTGGGGCGTTCATAGGAACTTTGGAAAACTTGGCTGTTTTTGCGGAAGCGAAGCTTCTCCCTGATATCTTCCACCACTTGGGTGGTTGCCGTGGCTGTAAGCGCCATGAAGGGAACATCGGGGAACAATTCCCGGAACGATGCTATGCGCAGGTAAGAGGGACGAAAGTCATATCCCCACTGGGAGATACAGTGGGCTTCGTCAACCACCAGCATGGAGGGGGTCATTTTCTGCACGCGTACCCGGAACAATTCGGTGCCTAGCCGTTCCGGAGAAAGGTACAGGAATTTATAGGAACCGTAAACTGCGTTGTCCAGGGCGATATCTATTTCGTACGGACTCATGCCCGAGTGTACGCAAAGCGCTTTTATGCCAATTGATTTGAGCTTTTCAACCTGGTCTTTCATCAGAGCAATGAGCGGTGTGACCACTATGCATATACCGTCCATGAGCATTGCGGGGACCTGGAAGCAGATAGATTTACCGCCACCGGTGGGCAAAAGAGCTAACGTATCCGTTCCCTGGTAAATGGAAGAGATGATGTCTTCCTGGGTATCGCGGAACGAATTATAACCCCAATACCGGAGCAGGGTCTGCAGGAATATTTCTTGTTGTTTCATGCCCGTCGTGCCTTCTGTTGCAAAGATAAATAAAATGAGTATCTTCGCAAGTTAACATAGAAAGACGGATTTTATAGTTTTTAATTTTATTAATTAATTGACAATGAGCAAAATAGACTTATCCAAGTATGGAATTTCCCATGTTGATGAAATTGTTTACAACCCTTCCTATGAAACTTTGTTCCAGGCAGAAATGGACCCCGCCAACGAAGGATTCGAGAAAGGAACACTGACCAAAACGGGCGCAGTTAATGTACGGACCGGAGTCTTTACCGGCCGCTCTCCCAAGGACAAGTATATTGTAAAAGACGCAACCACTGAAAACACCATCTGGTGGGATGGTGTGATCAATAAGCCAATTTCTACGGATGTCTGGAGTTCGCTCAAGGGTCTGGCCCAGGATCAGCTTAGCGGCAAAAAGAAACTTTATGTGGTGGATGCATTTTGCGGCACCAATCCAGATACCCGCCTGAAAGTGCGTTTTATCATGGAAGTCGCATGGCAGGCACACTTTGTGACAAACATGTTTATCCGTCCTTCCGGTTACGAACTGGATCATTTTGGAGAACCCGATTTTGTCCTGGTCAACGCTTCCAAAACCACCAATCCCCATTGGAAAGAACAGGGGCTTCATTCGGACGTGTTCATTGTCTTCAACCTGACCGAGCGCATGGCTGTGATTGGTGGCAGCTGGTATGGCGGTGAAATGAAGAAAGGGATCTTTTCCATCATGAACTATTACCTTCCCCTGAGGGGTATTGCCTCTATGCACTGCTCTGCCAACGTGGGCGAGGAGGGAGATGTGGCTGTATTCTTTGGCCTGTCGGGAACCGGCAAAACCACATTGTCGGCCGACCCGAAACGTTACCTTATAGGGGATGATGAACATGGCTGGGATGACCACGGCGTATTCAATTATGAAGGTGGCTGCTATGCCAAATGCATTGACCTAAGCCAGGAAAAAGAACCCGATATCTGGAAAGCCATCCGCCGCGATGCCCTGCTGGAGAACGTCACCATTTTGCCGGACGGCACCCCTGATTATGCAGACGGATCGGTCACAGAAAATACCCGTGTGTCCTATCCCATATACCATATCAACAAGATCGTCCTTCCCTCCAAGGCCGGCCATGCCAAAAAAGTCATTTACCTTTCTGCCGATGCCTACGGCGTTTTGCCTCCGGTTTCCATTCTGGATGAAAAGCAGGCACAGTATCACTTCCTGTGCGGTTATACCTCCAAACTGGCAGGGACCGAACGCGGCATCACTGAACCTTTACCTTCTTTCTCGGCAGCCTTTGGCGAGGCTTTCCTGACCGTGCACCCGACCATTTATGCCAAAAACCTGGTCAGAAAGATGAAAGAAAACGGAGCCAAAGCATACCTGGTGAACACGGGATGGAACGGTACCGGCAAACGCATTTCCCTGAAGGACACGCGGGCTATCATAGACGCCATCCTGAACGGAAGCATTGACAAAGCCCCCACAAAGCACATTCCCGTTATGAATCTGACCATTCCTGTCACATTGCCCAAGGTGTCGGAAGGTATCCTGGATCCGCGTGATACCTACCAGGACGTCAAGGAATGGGAGAAGAAAGCTTTATCACTGGCTGCAAAGTACATCAAGAACTTTGAGAAGTATTGCGACAACGATGCTGCACGCCAGCTGGTGGCTTCCGGTCCTCAGGTATAGTCCCTAAAATTTCAGGATCTTGTGAAAGTCGAATTCCCCGGGATTGGGAACGATGGCTTTGGCGGCCTCGTAGTCCTCTTCAGTAATATAGTCCATGATATGTTTCATGTAGAACTGGACCTCTTGTGATTTCATATTTACAATGCGGGGAGGGATCTTCCCGGTAGCCGGATCCTGCAGGTCCTGAAGGAATAGCGGAATGATCTTGCCGTTTCCGTCCCGGCATACCATGCAACCGCTTACTCCTTTGGTGAACAATTCATATACTCCCATTCCCAGCATGGAACAATACTCCAGGTCAAAGGATTTTGGCGTGATGCAACGGACTTCATAACCTACTTCCACAGGCCGTGTCTTAACCTTGACACCCAGTTCTTTAAATTTTTTCTCTACCAGGTTGTCAATGATGTGGGACTTTGAAATCTTGCCCAGTTCCGGATGGCCGTGTGCATCGTATGTAAATGCAATGCCGGCATTCTTTACGTCTTCTTCTGAAAGATTCTGGAAAACGCCTTCCGAGATCATGATACAGCCGTAAGAAATGTTACGGATCTGGCGTTTTATGACTGAAGAAACGATCAGGTTCACGATCTTGTCTATGCTAATCTGGGTTTTGTAGAACATCTCGGAAATGATGATCATGGGAAAATGGCAGGAAGAACCTATACCGAAAGCCAGGTGCCCTGCAGAACGGCCCATGGCCGTTACTATAAACCAGTTTTCACTGGTGCGGGCATCTTCGTATACGGTTCGTCCCAGGTCTGTACCCTGCGCCTTGGCACTCTGATAGCCGAAGGTGGGGATTCCTTCCGGCAGGGGCAGGTCGTTATCTATAGTTTTGGGAACGTGTATGTTGGCAATGTTATACTGTTTCTGAACCAGAAATTTTGAAATGCGGTTTGCCGTGGAAGCGGTGTCGTCTCCTCCGACGGTAACCAACAGCTTCACGTCGTTTTCCGTAAAGAAATCCAGGTTAAAGCGTTTTTCAAAATCCTCGTCTGTAGGTTTGAAACGGCTCATGCGCAGGTATGATCCCCCCCGGTTGAAAAGCATATCGGCTTTGTCAAAATCCATGTCCTCCTGCCGGCATTTCTCTTTGCAAAACAGTCCTGTATAACCTCCGTGAAGGCCAATAATACGGTATCCCTTGGTAATGAACGTTTTAGTAATAGTACATACTACCGTGTTGATTCCGGGAGCGGGTCCGCCACCACATAGTATGGCTACTGAAGGTTGTTTATCCATAACTGATCTATTTAGGAAAAAGTAAATTTAAAGAAAAATTTGTGCTTAAGAAAATGAAATAACATGAAGTTTTTTAAGATATTTCCACAGCAAGTGGACGGGGAATCCCATAACATTGAAATAGCTGCCTTCAATACGCTCAATACCAATATATCCTATCCATTCCTGCACTCCGTAGGAACCAGCTTTGTCGTAAGGCTTGTATTTGTTGACATAATACCGGATTTCTTCCGGTAGCAGGGGCATGAACCAGACCAGAGAAGTATCAGAAAAAACGATGGGGCCGGGGTGTGTTCTCTGATCTCCAAAACGAAGGCATATTCCAGTGATGACCTTGTGACAGCTGCCCGAAAGTTGTTCCAGCATCCGGTACGCTTCCCGTGCCGAGGCGGGTTTTCCAAGAACCCTCCAACGTGTGTCTGTGCCACTGGCCGCGGTTTGCACCCCGGTTCCGGATTGCGCTTCACGCCCGGTTTGCACCCCGGTTCCGGATTGCGCTTCACGCCCGGTTTGCACCCCGGTTTCGGATTGCTCTTCGGCTCCGGTGTGGGCCTCGGCAAGGACTTCAGAAAAGACAAGCGTATCGGCTGTGATCAAAAGCTCATCGGCTTTGAGAGGCCTTGGAAAGGCCATGGACTTTGTCCTGGCCAGCAGAAGGGGTATTTCCAGGGGATTGGCACCCTGCAGATAAGGAGATCCTTCGGGGTTGGCACCTGAAGGGAGGGTGATTGTTTCCGGTACGTTGACCGGTTCTACTGTGAAAGGCAGGTCTGTACCTTTCAGAAGCTGTTGTCTTCTGGGAGAGGCCGAGCCGAGAATAATCCTGCAGGTTGTGTTCATTTTTTTACTCAGAAGCCGCTTCCAGCATATCCTCCGGAATGTCATCCGTTTCTTTATACCACTTGCCTTGCAGTCGCATTACCTGTTCCACAAAATCACGTACACAGCCTTTCCCTCCGGGAAAAGGAGAAATGTACTGTGCCAGGTGGCGTACTTCGGTCGCTGCATCGGAAGGGCAGAAGGAGAGTCCGCATATCTTCATGGGAGGTATATCGGGTATGTCATCTCCTGCATAGGCTACCTGAGAAGGAGATAAGTTATATTTTGTGCAAAATTCACGAAATGCAGGCAATTTGTCCCGTGCTCCTGAAAAGATGTCTTTTACACCAAGATTTCTGTACCGGATTTCAACGGAAGGTGAAACACCCCCGGTGATGATGGCTACCGGATAGCCGTGTTCTATGGCCACACGGATGGCATAACCATCGCGTGCGTAATGTGTGCGGAAAAGGTCCCCGTCTGGTAGGGAAATAACACCGCCGTCTGTGAGAACTCCATCTACATCAAATGCAAATGCCTTGATATTATGAAGTTTGCTTTTATAGTTACCCATATGTCTGTTTTAACATCCGCAAAGTTAATTATATTTGCACAAGTAAAAGATATGGCATGCGCACTATTGGTTATCTGAAAACCGTTTCGGCAGTTCTGACAGTTTTATTTTCAGGCTTTTTTACCGCTTCCTGTGACCAGACAGGAACAACTACAACTTTTACGGGAACTGTCACCGATTCGGAAACCGCACAACCTTTGCCGGGTGTTGCCGTGGCGGTAATGCCATTTAACCTTGGCCAGGAAACAGACCTGCAAGGGAAGTATTCCATAGCGTTGCCACGCACAACCGAAGACGTGTACCTTGTCTTTAGCAAGCCCGGTTACGAAAGCTGGGAAACCCTGAGCATGCCGTTGTCCCCGAAAAAGAAAAACCTGTACACCATAGATGCACAGCTTCGCTCACGCATTGCCAAAGCGGTTCTTTCATCGCAAAGCGTTGATTTTGGAGCCGGTGAAACCTCTGTTATCCTTACCTTGTCAAATCCTGGCGGGGATACCCTCAGGTGGGGTTTCCTGGAAATGTATTTTCCGCATTGGCTCAAAGTCAATCCCCCGAGCGGGGAATTGGAAATGGGGGCATCCCTTTCGCTGGTTTTTACCTGTGAGAGGAGCGGCCTTCCCATTGGTGAACAGAAATCAGAGGTGCAATTGGTGGGGGGTGAGGTCCCGTTAACCGTTCAGGTACGATTACTGGTTGAAGGGGCTTTGCTCAAAACACAGGGAAACTCCTTTGATTTTGAGGAAGAAGACAGCACTGCCATTACCATCCTTGCCAACCAGGGTAACATTCCCCTGAACTGGGCTTTGAAAGATAAATTGCCCGGCTGGCTTGACTGGGATCCTGTCCAGGGCACGGTACCTGCAGAGAAGGAAATGCAGGTTAGTATTACCGCCAACCGGTCCTCTTTGGACTATGGCAACCATTCTTTCAGTACCACTTTGCAATCTAACGGAGGAGATACAGCATACACCTTTTCCATCACCAAAACCCGTGACCTGATAAAAGTTTCACCGCAATCTCTGGATTTTGGCACCGAAAGTACTGAACGCACCCTGACACTTTCGCGACTTTCGGGTATCCACACGGTTCCTTTTACGGTGGTGTGTGAAGACGAAAACCTGCAACTCTCACTGGCACAAGGCGAAATTACTAAAGAAAATCCCTCTGCCCAGATCGTGGTCACCCTGAACCGGGACAACATCCCCTTTGGAGCCTCTGAAAGCCAGATAAAGGTTCTTGCACCCGAACAGGAATTCACCATCAAGGTGAATTACGCAACAGCAGCTCTTCCTGCAGAAGTTTCCACAGATGGATATGAACTGGATGATTCTTACAGGCTTCGCTTCAAAGGAACGCTCGTAAACAACGGGGGAGGCTCTGTGTCCCGTCACGGACACTGTTGGGGAACCAATCCCGCACCTGATCCGAATAATGGATCCTTTACAGATATGGGGCCCATAGAAGAAGGACGCTCTTTTGTGTCTTATCCCGATGAGCTGCCGCCCAGGGGAACCACCTGGTACTACCGTTCTTATGCCATCAATGAAACAGGCACTTCTTATGGCCAGACCATGACCATGCAATATGCACCCCCAATTCTGGATAATCCCGTTCTGACTTTCAATACCATATCAGAAGTCTTGATATTCAGGGTAAATGAAGCATTGGGCCTGCCCTTTGCAGACCATGGATTTATCTGGAATACATCGGGGGATACTCCTTCTATGGATAAGGACCAGGTAGTCAGTCTGGGCGAAAAAACATCCGGATCCAATTTCTTTTACAACCTGAGCAAGCCGCAAAGGGGAGTAACCTATTATGTGCGCAGTTATGCGGTAAATGCTTTCGGGCGGTTCCTGTCGGGGACAAGTTCCTTATATCTGGACATAGAAGAGCCGGAACCTGAAACGGGCGACGTGGAAGAAATCACTTATTATGAAGCGCTTCTGAAAGGGAACATTGCTGTTATGGGATCGGAGAAAATCCTGTCATATGGTCACTGCTGGAGCACAGATGCCGTACCCACCATTGACGGCAGCCACACAGACCTGGGAACACCTCTTTACGCAGGCGAATATTCATCCCGGGCTACCAAACTGCTTATCAACACCCCGTATTATTACCGCGCGTATATAAAAACGTCAAAGGGTGTTTATTACGGACAGGTCCTGGAATTTTCAACTGCCAGGGACGAGCAGGTAGTAGTGCAGGACGGACTTACTAT
>JAQVUC010000034.1 GCA_028699715.1 Anaerolineaceae bacterium
TTATTCTGCATTTATTCTGCGTTCCATCATTGCAGAAAAGGCTAACCTCCTGCGCTTCAACATTTTACACGCCTGTGCTTTCTGCTGGTTTTCTGCTTCTGCATCACGGGAAGTAAAAGTTGGTTGGTCTGCTGCCTGTGCCAGTGCGTCAAAGCAATCGCCGCTGCGTCAGACTCATCATCATTATTAAACTTATGCGGCTCAATTAGTTGCGCCTGTACAAACCTTGCTACAGCGTGTTTCTCGGCGCTCCGGTTGCCAGTCACGGCCTTTTTTACCGTGGCAGGGTCGTAACACTCGCCCGTGAGCCCAGCGCCTCCCAGACACCCTCTGGCGACGCCCTGCACCATCCAAAGGACGGCGGTCTGTGCCCCAGGCAGATTTATCGGATATTCCAGAGCGAAACAGTCAACTTTTTTCGGATATTGACACCACTCGACCAAATGCGTCAGCTCGTGATGCAGTATTCCAAGCTCAGCTACGTTATGACGTTTTGCGCGCCCCTTCGGCGTGGCACGCCGTTTGATTTTAATGGTGCCAGCTTCAATCACCCGGCACCCGCCCGGGCTGCAATCCAGCAAAGCCCAGCCGGTACCATAAAGAGAAGGGTCAATTCCAAGGATTATCATTTATCTCCCTTCAGCATAAACCGTAATTTTTTCAGCGCATGAGTACCTGCGCCCCCACGCTGAGGGGGATACTTCCTCCGCCATTTCACAAGGTCTCCCTTGCGGAATAACCCGTTCACCTTCTTGAGTTTACCTTCTTTCACGGCTCTGATTATCATCTCACGGCTGGTGCAAGCGAAAAGCCTCGCCTCCTTAGCAGAAAACAAAACACTGTCCGCTTCTGCAAACATAGCCAGCCTGAGCGAAGCCTCTTCCTTCTCTCTCTCCAGCGTTCCTTCCTTATGAGTAAATTTTAGCACGCTGTTGCGCATTGGAATCTTAGGCAAGTTACCATAGTCAGCGGTTAAAAGCTCTTTCTTGCGATACTTGCCGTTTTCATCATAAACCAATACGCCGTAATACCTTCCACGGGCAAGGAAGCAAGCCTCCCTGCCTGTCAGTAAAATAGCTTCCTCAAGAGTCAGGAACGTGTCCTCGGGAAGTTTTTTGAGGTGTTCAAGCCGATGTTCTATAATCTTCTCGCCGAATAGTTTAATGGATTGCTCGTGCTTCTTTCTTGACCGTTTAATGGCGGCGGCGGTTTTAGCTGCACGCTCATGCCCGCTTCGATTCCAATGGTCGATGGCCGTCTGGCGATTAAAAAACCTGTGCCCCAACTTCACGCCACAAGGGCAGTTCACCGTCCATTGTCCAAAGGTCTGGACAAGAGCAGGTTCCTTTCCGCATTTCAGGCATGGATAAAGCTCAGTCATTTTTACTGTCCTCCAACATTTTTTTAAACGCTTTCCAAGCCTCAAACTCAAGCAAGGCAGCGTTTCTGGATGAGTCATAAAACTGGTGGTTTTCGTGGAAAAGCTTAGTATTAAAAACTTTCCCATGAACATGCGTATAAAACTCTACCGTATTTTTATGGTTCACTTTTTCCCATCCGCTTCCTAAAAGCATCTTTTCAATTTCTTCGGATGTTGTCGGCAAAGTGAGGCCCGCCAGTTCTCTGGCAGCTCTCAGGTGTTCTGAGGCCCTCTTTGCGGTGGAAACTGCGTTTTGCACCGCATTTTTCCAGGCTGGAGCGCTATCGTAGTCAAGCGACTCAAATTCAGCGAGAAAAGCAAGCAGGCTCTCAGCCGCTATAATTTCATGCACGGCCATCCGTTTTTTAACTTCTTTCATAATTTTACTTATGGTCAACTATTAGGGTTTTCCGAAGAGTTCAATTCCTTTTCTTCGCCGATTGTCTTCAACTCAGCTAAAATCGTCAATGCAAAGGAGCCAACGGCTATTGCTAAGTTTTCAAGAGCATTTACATTTTCCGGGCTTTCGAGTTCCTTATCGGCTTCTTCAATCACTTTTACCAAAAACACATTGGATTTTATCTGCTCTAGCAAACTCCAAACCTTTTCTTGTCGCGTTTGGTTTTTAAATTCAAAATTCATTTTTATTCCTTTCTGGGGCAAGGTGTTACCCCTGCCCTTTTGATTTATTCTTTTTCTTTTACTAACAATTTGCGTTCTGGGCGGGGCTCACGTAACCCCGCAAAAACGTTGTTAAAAGCAAGCTCACCTTCTTTTAAGGTTTTAAACTCGCCTGCATCCTTCTGAGCTTGCGCCCAAGCTTTTTTGAGCTGTGATTCTGAGAGTTTACAGCATTTCAAAAATTCTTTCTCCGAGAGTCCAGACAAGTTGAAAGCAGCGCCGATATCCGGCAAGTCAAACCCGCCAGAAGTCAGTTTAATTCGATGACCAGCACAAGAACCGTCACGCTCGATGCGTTCTCTCAGCTCTTTTTCGGCCAAGTCTTTTGCCTTGGCCACTACCTTGGTTTTCTCAAAAAAATCAGCTAACTGCTCATCCGAGAGACTTTTTATGGAGCCTTCCAGCTCAGGAGCAAGCTCCGCGATTTTAGCCAGTTCTTTTTTAACGCCAGCACAAGTGCCGTGGTAAAAAGCTCGGCAATAGCGGCATTGGTCTTCACCTGGTCGCGGCGGTGTGTCGGGAGCAAGGCATAAGTTATGCACCCTCATGATATGCCGCGCAAGCGCCTCTGCATCCGTAAAAACATGACTGGAAGCTCTGTTCTGCGTCGGGTTGTAAAAATGGACGGCGCACTCTTTGAGGTCAAACTCCTGCATCAAGGCAAGCGCATAAGCTGCACCTTGGATGTTGTCGGGCGCTGGATCAGTCTCAAGAAAACCTGTCTTCCAGTCAATAATAAGCCCGCGTTCTGACTCGTTAAAAAGTCCAATAAAATCAGCGGTCCCAAAATAAAGCTGGGTCTCAGGATCATCTTTTATGACCCTATACTCTACCCGATGTTCAACTTTACCGACCGCCATTTTTTCCGCCTCTTCTTCGGGCAGGAAAACTCGCTGCCAGTATTCAAAACATTTGAGAGCCAGTTCCTGCTCCTCTGTTTGGGGTTCGAGAGCTTCTCCCTTTTGAATGTACCCGGCAGTCAGATCATGTATCCTGCTGCCCCTGCCAGCCTCGGGAGAGGTTGGGGGCTCTGGGAGCCCCTCTTCCAGCCTCATGCTCGCCGGACAAAGCTCTCTCCGGCGCATTGAACTAGGCCCAAACGGATGATGCTTGAGATTAGTCATCTTCTGCTATTCTCCTAATTTCATCTGCTTTATATTCGATGTCCGCAATAAAAGACTCAATACCAGCGATGCGACTTAGCGTTTCTTCCTCAAGCGCTTTTAAAACTTTTCGCATCTGTACACAAGCATCCTTGACCCACGAAGCCTCATGCTCAGCCTCTTCCCTGAGCCGCGTCAGTTTAATTTCAGGGCTAAAGCTCATTTTTCTTCCTCCTCTTCCTTCGTGCCAAACAGGGAGCGTTCTTCTTTTTCTTCCTGTTTGGTAGGTTTTTCTGGGTGTTCAAACGGAATATCATCCTCTACCTCAGCCTGGGACTCAGCCTCCACGGCGTCAACCGGCGCACGCTCAAAACGGCTGGCGGGCTCAGCTACAACGGGCGAAACATCAATCACCTCGTCGGTAGATCGGATGCCCATTGTGAGTTCCGGCGCGTAAAGTCTGGCAAAAAGAGTGGCCGCTCGATACCTGAGCATGAGCTCTGGCATGGCTTTCCACTTTGAGCCTGACTTCGTGTTCCAGCCTTCAGCGACGGCCATCGCCATTGTTACCTCCGGCGATTCCAAAACCTCGCCGTCCATATCTTTTGCCCACGCAATGCAGCCAAAAGTCTGTTTACCTTTTTCTCCGGTCATTTTATACCGGAGGGGGGAAAATTTACCGGACGCGTTAATGCAAGCAATCAAAAATTGACTGCTCCAAGCAGGCTTACCATGCACAATATAAAGGTTTTGCAGCACTCCCAAGGGGCTGGCGCCTATTCTTTGCGCAATCTCCAAAGCAATCAAACAATCATCAATCCGATTGCGATAAGCTGTTGGGACAAGCTGTGACGTTGCAAGCGGTTTTGCCATGCGCTGCGCCGCTTCGAAAGAGTCAATAGTGCTAAAAACACCATCGCTCTTAACTAGTTCTGTTGGCCGTATTGGCCCTGTTTCTTTACTCATGGTTTAGTTTTCTTTTCCGTTTTGAAGCCAGTCTAAGAAATCCTTGTGGCGGACGTATCTCTGACCGCCGGTAGGACGTATGAATGGCAGTTTCTTTTTTTTCATGGCCAGCCGAACGCTGGCCGCAGAGAGTCCCGTTTTTTCTGCAACCTCAGGGATCGTCAGAAGCGGGTATGTATCAGCAAGTAGTTTTTTGCCGCTCAGGTGATCGGCGACTTCTTGCTTTGTTTTTGGTGAGGCGGCTATGAGCGCCTCAATTATTTTGGTAGTATCCATAAAGTTATCTATCTAAGGCAGTCTGCCAACGTCCGGTCCAGAGCTACCTCATGCAGCAAAAATTCTTCTTCTTTGCGCAGGAGCGCAAGGTTATGGACGTTGTAACAACGCCAGAACTCTTCTTTGGGCGCCTTTTCAATCGCGCGCCTGAACCCACGCAAAGTCCGCTGCAAAGCAACGTTACGCGTCTGCTCTTGCAGGCCACGCACTCGGCGCACCATAATTTTAATATCAGGCAAGCCATTCTTGCGGCTCAGATCCTCAGCGGTCTGACCGATGCTGATAAAAGCCTGCAGAAACTCTAAACGTGATTTATTCATTTTTTCGTTAGCCGGCGGCAATCTGCCAGCTCGGCAAGGTTAGCCACCACAAAAAAGACGGCAAAAATTAAAGTTAGCATAATCTGTTTGAGCGGCCAGAGAGCTCTGTTTTGGGAGATATCGCATCTCTGGCCAGCTCTTTTGTTAGGGTTTATTTTTTGCCTCTCGGCACCCACTGAGAGCACTCACCCTCAGTGGAAAAATGCGATTATCAGCAGCGCCGCGGCTGCGAAAATCCCGAAAGCTAGCATAAGCACGATACAGTCAAGTATCGCACCCTCGCGCTGCCGGCGTCTATCGTTAGGGTCTCTATACATTTTTATTTTTATACTGCGGAATTAAAATCGTTTTATAGCAGCCATCACGGCTGAGTCCGAGCACAAACACCGCCACGCGGCGGATATGAGCCTCGGGTTTTTCGCTCACCATGATATTTGCCCAGCGGTCAAAATCCGGGTGTTGAGATTGGTCGATTTCTCGGCCGCCCTCAACAACGTAGTATTCGCCTTTATTTGCCCAATTTTCATCGGAGCAAAAAAAGATACTGAGGTTTTGCTCCACTAAAAACTGAGGGAGCTCATCTGTGACTCTGGCAAGCAGCATCTCATTTATCATGCTGCAAAAACTGCCGTGCATAAGACGGGAAAGAGCCGTCTCAAGCTCAGAGTCTTGCCCTACCTCAATTTCGAGACCATTGGCATCAAGAGAGTACCAACCGCCCTCAGGCTCATAAAAATACTCTTGGCCGTCTAGCCGAGCTACAAGGTAGTTGGAGCCCCCGCCTGTATGCTCATAGGCTATGGGGCTCTCACAATGCGGCACTGCCATGGGATTATACTCAAGGCTGTAAACACCCGCAGTTTGAGGGGCGCAATAATTTCTGGTTCTTTTTTTAATCATGTTCATAACTTAATCCTTTCTCCATCATGAGGGCCAGCTCCACCCGGAGCCAGCCCAGATGATGATATGCCCCCGCAGGGGGGGCTCCTGCTTACAGGGCCGCCGTATTGGCTATGCTGCGGCCACGAATACGCGCGCGAGCCTCGCGGCCAGCGCTCCCGCAATTTGGCCCGAAGGCCGCGGGTGAAACTTTAATGCCTTGCGGCACGTCGGCTTTTTTGAGCCTCGGGAGGTCGCTAAAAGCGCCGACCTCAATCTCTTTGAGGCTCGCTGGAAACTCAATTTCCGTGAGCTTCCAGATGGCGCGGAACGCGCCACTCTTAATCTTCTCCACGCCTTGCGGCACAGAGAAGGCACCTTCTGTGGCGGGTCCTACACTGTAGAGGACCCTGCCCGTCTTGGAGAGTTTAACCTCCAAGGCTTTTTTGGCAGCCTTTTTCTCGGCAGCCTTTTTGGCGTACCGGAGACGCCGGATGGCGTTCCGGTAGCCGCGCTCATCTAGGTGCTCATGCACCACAAAACTGTCCGCGGAAATTCTTTTCCGCACACGGTCAAGCCCGCAGAGGGCGTAGCCACCCTCAATAATGGCGGGCTCCGTAAAGCTTTTCGGCCGGAGCCACTTTCTGTGGCCGACCCACTCCACATGGGTCACAATCGCCCATTCGCGGATGGGCTCAATCATCGTTTTTTTGTTTCTCATCATCTTTTCCTTTCTGGGGGCTTGCACCCCCGGTTAAAATTCTTTTAGGCTTTATTAGCGGTTTCCGCGAATTTAGTCAAAAGCTCCTCATCAGTTTGATTCCGATGATCCACGTCATGCCCCTCTTTTAGCAGCCTGCGGGCCTCTGCCAAAAAAACATCTTTCGGCGTTTTGCTTGATCCAACCCAGTCGATAGAACCATAGTCGCCCCAGCCGCAGAATGATAAGCAAACCTCAATCTGTCGATCGCTGGCAACATATTGATCTTTCAGGCTCTCAGTTATCTTAGCCCAAAGACTTGATGTTGTGGGGTATTTCACGCACCCCTCATCATCCATAGCGCGTGAGAATGAACGGCTATAATCGCCTGCCTCTTCCACCGCCTTTTCGCGCCAGAATTTATAATCTCCCAACTTTGTTGGAATCCATCCGGTCTCCTCTATGTAAAGGTTGTAAATTTTAATGCTTCCCGGTTGGTAGACTTTCCCTGCCCCAGCGGTTTTGAAAATAACACCTTTATACTGGACAGTATCACCTGCTTTGAGCGTTGCAGGCATTTTTATGTAAGGTTTGCCATTTTTGGCAACTCCTACGCCAAGAATCTGTTTGTCAAAGTCTTCTGCTTGCCTCTCCTCTTCGGTCAGAGCTGCCCGACGGGCCTCTTCGACTTTTGCTTTTTCCGCAGCCTTTTTCTCTGACTCCCAGTAATACATAATATTGTAAGCCTTGTTTCCGGAAACGGCATTCAGATGCTTCCTTATTTGCCCAAGCTCCTCTTCGGAGACTCCCGCCATATAGCGGGCTTTCTGCTCCGCTATAATCGGAGCGATTTTTTCTTCTCTCCACTTTTTGAAAAACTCAAAAACTTCGTTTGTTTTTTTGGCGGGTTTTGCGGCAATCGTGCCGTCAGGACGGATATCAAACTTGATACCCATATCAGTCAGGAGGCCTTTCAGAACTTCGCGCTCACCTGCCGAATTTTCAGCGGCCATAAACTGTTTTTTGTACTCGTTGTTCATCATCTTTTTTTCTTTCTTCCAGCCTCTGTCCGCTGGCGACTGGGGGTTCATCCCCTCAACAGTTATAATATAGCCCATATTCTCCGATTTGTCAACCCTTTCACGCACTTTTTTTCAACTTTTTTCAACTTTTTTTCAGTTTCTCATCTAAGTGCAAGATTCACAACGGCTTAGGAAAATGAAATAATTTACTGGGAAAATGGGGTTGGGCAGAGTTGAGAAAACGTGAAAAATAGCAGGGAAAGGCGGCTCTGGCTCTGATACAGCCGTCTCTCCCCTAAGTGTAAATTCGCACGCTGCAAAATTTACACCCCAAGAATCGGTTAAAATGGCGCACGTTGTCAAGCAAAAGTTTGAATTCTTTTTTTGTCTATCGCGAAACGTCATTTCACGAGCCACAAACTTTTTTGTGGTAATTAAACTGGACACAAAAAACCTCCCCCAGAAAATTCCGAGGGAGGCAATATATGAACTGACTAAGTATTGAACAACGGAGCATCTAGTAACTCCGTTTGAAACTTAGCTTGCTTCTGTTTCTTTGTCAAGGTCTTTTTCTGGATTAAATCCAGCCTCGAGAGCATATCTTTTGGCGTTAGTCGATTGCAAGCCTACGCTAACCCTTGCGCCAAAACCCTCTATAACCGCGCTGAAATAACGTAGTCCGGCCATAACTTTTTCTTGAGCAGCCCTAAAAGTATCCAATTGATTTTGTTCTGGGTTCTCACTTTTGAGGTCAGACTCAGTTGTCTCGGTCAATGTTTCAAGCTCAAAAAAATCTGCCTGAAACATCTCCATCATGTTTTTATTTCTTTCTTTACTCATAGTTAAAATTCCTCCGGCTGATTTGGATCAGGGTCGATGGAATAATCATCATCATCTCCGTCGCTCTCACCCGGAGCTGTAGCCAGGGGCGTTGTTTCGACAAGCCCAGCTGGATCATCCGGCTCAAAACCGGAGCGTACTACGATGCGATTTTGACCATCCTCATAAACGTCACACTGATATACCTCTGTCACTGTCCCCTCCAAAATGGCAGGCTGTAAAGTCGCCGCCTGTTTCTCAAGCGTCTCTTTTTGATTTTGTAAGGCGATTAACGCTTGCTCCCGTTGCTCGTATTCGGCCTTGATGGATGCGTCGATGCCTTTGATTTGACTTTGTACAGCGGTAAAATCACGCGCTAAAGAGTCGCGCTCAACCTCTGTATAAGTCTTTGTTTCTGAGCGTGATTCGCTCCCTACTCTAGTTAATTTTGTGTTTTTCATTTTTGTTTATTTACTGTTAGTTTAATTGTTATT
>JAQVUC010000035.1 GCA_028699715.1 Anaerolineaceae bacterium
AGCTATGCGTGGCATAGCCAAGGAACTGGACTTGGAAGGCGAATTAGCCCCCGCAGGCTAAGCTTGCTTTCAGGCTTCTCCCCAATATTCGCTGTAGTCGTGAATGGTCGTGAAGCCAATCACCTCATCTCCCGGTTTCAGGGAGTACATATTCTGCCCATTAGATGAACGTTTGCGTCCAACCGCATTCGTTATCGTGAAAACCTTACTGGCCGTCTTTCTAAAATGGCTGATGCCTTTGTCCGTCAGTTTGCCAACCAGTAAAGCCGCAATTTGGTCAGATTTGTCGAGTTTCCAGCCGATCACGCCTTGTCCGTAGCGCCCCTGGACCGGGAAATCATCAGAGGGCACGCGTTTGGCCGAACCAAGCCTGGTCAACAATCCGACTTCATCCTTCTCAGAGAGCAGTGCCGCGCCTACGATGTAATCCCCTTCTTTCAACTTGATGGCATTCACACCCGCGGCTACCAAACCCATCGGTCTCACATCGTCTTCGCTGAAGCGGATGCACATGCCGTTGGCTGTGGCAATCAAAACATCCTGTTTTCCATCAGAGATCAATACCTGGAACAGTTCGTCATCAGCGTTAATTTTAGCCAGCACAAAATCGCTGGCTGATACTCCAGGTAATTCTTCCACCAAAGAGCGTTTGATCATCCCCAAACGGCTGATTGTGATGACATAGCGTTCTGGTAGCTCTTTTGACTCAATCGGAACGGTAAAAACAGATTGGAGGATATCATTGGCGTGTAATGGCGCGATTTTATGCGCGGGCACAGCACTGTCCTCACCCCTCTGCACCGGAATGGACAATGAAGCGATGGCGGCAGCCCGACCTTCGGTCGTAACCAGGAAAATGGTTTGGTGCGAATTGGTTCTGATCAGACTCCAGGGTGCCTTTTCGCCCCCCAGTCGATTGGCTTTGTCCCCATCAGTTCTGGAAAGAAGACCATCTTCTGTCACTTCCACCCAGTAATGCTCCAGGGGCATCACGTCGGTTGCAGTCAGAAAATCCGATGCTTTTTCGCCTTCACCCAGGGTGATGATCTGAGTGCGTCTGAAATCACCATATTTTTCTCTCACCTCACGCAGTTCGTTGATAACCACCTGACGCATTTGTTTTGGTGACTTGAGCAGGATTTTTAGATCGCTGATAAGTTTGGTCAGTTCTTTAAACTCATCTTCGATTTTCTGGCGTTCGAGGGAGGCCAGTCTCCGCAAAGGCATTTCCAGAATGGCATTTGCCTGAATTTCATCCAGCATATATTTGGTCATCAGCGTTTGGCGCGCGTCTTCAACCGATTTGGATCGTTTAATGATGCGGATGACTTCGTCAATATTCTGGATAGCGATCCGCAATGCCTTCAAAATGTGCAGCCGTTCTTCGTATTTCTTCAGCAAATACTCGCTGCGGCGTTTAACAACCTCAAGGCGGTGTTCCACAAACACGCGTAGAGCCTGTTTTAGGGACAAGCGGTGGGGACTGCCATCAACCAAAGCCAGGATGTTGATGCCAAAAGTGCTGTGCATTTGTGTGCGTTTGTATAAAGTGGTCAGAATTTCATCAACATCAGCATTCTTGTTCAAATCAATAACAATCCGCATGCCTTGTCGGTCAGATTCATCCCTCAAATCGGTGATGCCCTCTAAGTTACCGTCCCTGATGATGGCCGCAATTTTCTCGATCAAAGAGGATTTATTGACCATGTAAGGTAATTCGGTAACAACGATACGCATGCGTCCACGCGACATTTCTTCCAAGCGGGTCCGGGCGCGCATTTTCACGGTGCCGTGTCCTGAACCGTAAATTTGAGCCAGCGGTTCTGAGCTGTCATCCTGAAGGATCATTGCGCCAGTCGGAAAATCAGGTCCTTTGATGTAAACCATCAAATCGTCGACTGTGATGTCTTCAATTTTGTCCCAATTCTCCAACATCATTACCAAACCATCAACAACTTCGCTCAGGTTATGAGGTGGAATGTTGGTAGCCATGCCCACGGCAATACCGGAGGCTCCGTTGACTAACATGTTTGGCATGGCGGCTGGCAAGACAACCGGTTCATTCAGGGTGCCATCAAAATTGTCAGTGAAGGCGACCGTTTCCATGTCCAGTTGCCGCAAAAGTTCGATTGAGATTGGAGAAAGTCTGGCCTCTGTATAGCGCATAGCTGCTGGTGGATCACCGTCAATGCTTCCAAAGTTGCCCTGTCCATCAACCAAAAGATATCTTTCAGAAAAATCCTGCGCCATGCGAGCCATGGCATCATAAACGGCTGAATCACCATGGGGATGATATTTGCCCAATACTTCGCCAACGATCCTGGCGGATTTTTTATGAGGAGTGTTATCCCTTATGCCCATGTCATACATGGCGTAAAGGATCCTGCGCTGGACCGGTTTCAGCCCGTCCCTGGCATCAGGCAAAGCGCGAGATACAATCACGCTCATCGCGTAATCCAGATAAGACTGCTGCATCTCAGCGTTGATATTGACTTTATTCACATTGGTAGAAACCATAAGCTTTCCCTTTGGAATTACTGGACTTTTTACTGACTAACATCCTAAAATATAGCACAAAACACCCGGAGTAAGTTGCCCTCCGGGTGTTAAGTTTTTAATTCGTCTTACAAACTTTAATCTTCGTCATCCTCATCAAGGAGGTCTTCATCTTCATCCAATTCGAGTTCCAGTTCATCATCTTCGTCTAACTCAAAGTCGTCATCGTCGATCTCAACTGTCTCTTCCGGGTCAAGCTCGATGCTGTCTTCTTCATCGTCTTCAGTTTCGATTTCCAATGAAGCTTCTAATTCATCAAGGCTGTCAAAATCAGCATCGTCAAAGAGATGTTCGTCTTCAAGTTCATCAAAATCTTCGATGTCGTCATCCGGGAAGATATCAAGCTGTTGAACTTCAATGTTTGCTCTTCCAGGAACAACATCATCCTCTGCCTGGTCAAAGCGGCCTGGCTCAAAACCAGTGCCAGCCGGGATCAGCTTGCCGATGATGACGTTTTCCTTGAGGCCGTACAGAGGATCGACCTTGGATTCGATTGCGGCGCCTGCCAGAACCTTGATGGTGTGCTGGAAGGATGAAGCCGACAAGAACGAGTCGGTGCTCAAAGAGGCTTTGGACACACCCAGCAAAATTTCCATATATCGCGCTGGTCTCAAACCCTTGGCTAACAGCTCTTCATTTTCTTTTTTGATTTCAATGCGGTCCACCAAATCCTGCGGCAGGTGTTTGGTATCACCAGGGCGAACGATTTGCACCTTGCTCAACATCTTGCGGATGATGACTTCAAAGTGTTTGTCATTGATATTCTGACCCTGAGTACGGTAAACCTGCTGAATTTCTTTCAACAAGTAAGTTTCAGTCGCGTCACGACCTTTGATTTTCAGGATCGTGTGAGGATTCAAAGATCCTTCCGTCATTGGCTGACCAGCTTCAACGGCCTGACCATTTTTCACAATCAAGCGTGAGGTTGAAGGGATTTCGTAACTTTCAACCTGTTTGTCCTCGTAAGAGACAATCACACGCCGATCTTCAAAGCGGACGCGTCCCGCATTCGTGGCAACAATGCTTGCTTCGTCATGTGTAGCGATGACATCGTTTTTAGATAGTTGATCTTCTTCTTTGACCTTGATTTCCCAATCAGCCGGGATCTCATAATCGTCAGAAACCATCACAATGTTCTCAACTTTTACAGTCCTTTGATCAGGATTGCGTTCAGATTGCAAAACAGATACAACGCCATCGATCTCGGTTATGACAGCTTCGTCTTTTGGCATTCGTCGTGCTTCAAAAAGTTCCTCAACACGGGGAAGACCAGTGGTAATGTCACTACCAGCAGCCACACCACCGGTGTGGAAAGTTCGCAGAGTCAACTGGGTGCCTGGTTCACCAATGGACTGGGCAGCCACAATTCCAACTGCCGCACCAAGGTTGACCATGGTTCCCCGCCCTAAATCAGTACCATAACAGCGGGCGCAAATACCGTGGACAAGTTCACAGGTCAGAGGTGAGCGCACAAAGACACTGTCAATCCCTGATTCCGTGATTTTCTTGATCAATTCAATATTGATCAGCTCATTCCGCTCAGCGATTATCTCACCTGTTTCCGGATGAACCAAACGTGCACCTAACAAACGTCCAATTAAACGATCGCCAAAGGGTTGTCCGGCGATGTCATCGATTGCATGGATCCAAATACCATCTTCGGTACCGCAGTCTTCGTTATTGATTATTAAGTCTTGAGCCACATCAACCAAACGACGAGTCAGGTACCCAGCTTCAGCCGTACGTAGAGCGGTGTCAGCAAGACCTTTACGGGTACCGTGGGTTGAAATGAAATATTCCAGGGCTGATAAGCCTTCGCGGAAGTTTGAGCGAATAGGCATCGGGATGATACGTCCGGAAGGATCCGCCATCAAACCGCGCATACCTGCCATCTGTGAGATTGGGCTGAAACCACCTTTGGTCGCGCCAGACAATGCCATGGTGGACAAGTTTCCGTTAGGATCAAGATGTTTTCGAACAGCTTCACCAACTTTCGTGGTAGTTTCCTGCCAGACCTTGATGATGTTGTTGTTTTGTTCAGTTTCAGAAGACAAACCGCGTCGATAGGCTTTTTGGATCAGCTCAACTTCAACCAAAGCATCTTCAATCAGTTCTTTCTTTTCCGGAGGAACAGTGATGTCGGAGACAGCCAGAGTTGAACCTGACTGCGAGGCGTAACGGAAACCGATATCCTTAACGGCATCGGCAAGTCGGGTGGTTACTTCCAAACCTTCTCGGTTGTAAATTTCGCTAATCAAATCACGCACACCACCCTTATCCAAAGTCTGGTTGGTGAAACGCATTGATGCGGGCAAAATATCGTTGAAAATTGCGCGACCTACAGTTGTTTCAATGATTCTTACTTCAGCTTCAGGCAAACGATCGTGGTTTTCATCATACACGGTTGAAGCACGCAGTTTAATTCGAGCGTGGATCTTGACCTGTTCCAGCTGGTAAGCCAGAATAACTTCATTGATATCGCCAAAAACGCGGCCATCACCCTTTTGGGGCATGCTCGGTTCCATGGTCAAATAATAAACACCCAGGACCATGTCCTTTCCTGGAGAGATTACAGGCTCGCCACTGGCGGGTTTGAGTAGGTTCTTGCTGGCCAGCATTAGTTCGCGGGCTTCCATGACTGCTTTTTCGGAAAGCGGCACGTGCACAGCCATCTGGTCACCGTCAAAGTCAGCGTTGAAAGCTGTGGTCACTAATGGGTGCAGCTGAAGAGCACTGCCCTCAACCAATACCGGTTCAAAAGCCTGAATCCCAAGACGGTGCAGGGTTGGAGCCCGGTTAAGCAAAACGGGTCGTTCTTTAATGACTTCTTCGAGCACTTCCCAAACCTCAGGTCGGTTGCGTTCGATGTATTTTTTTGCGCCTTTGATGTTATTGGTGTATTCGTGTTTATCCAAACCAGCGATAACAAAGGGTCGGTAAAGTTCCAATGCCATGGTCTTGGGCAGACCGCATTGGTACAACTTCAGGTTTGGTCCAACAACGATAACGGAACGACCGGAATAATCCACGCGCTTACCCAAAAGGTTGCGGCGGAAGCGGCCTTTCTTACCTTTGAGCATGTCTGAAAGGGAACGAAGCTCTCTGCGTCCGCGGCGGGAAAGCATTCTGCCACGCTGCGAGTTATCAATCAGGGAGTCAACGGCTTCCTGGAGCATGCGTTTTTCGTTTCTAACGATGACATCAGGCGCACCAAGCTCCAACAGCCTCTTGAGGCGGTTATTGCGGTTGATCACACGACGGTAAAGGTCGTTCAAGTCTGAGGTCGCAAAACGACCACCGTCCAACTGAACCATCGGGCGTAAATCAGGAGGGATCACAGGTAAAACGGTCATGATCATCCATTCAGGACGGTTGGTTGACCTTCGGAAAGCTTCAACAACCTTCAGCCGGCTGGTAGCCTTCTTACGTTTTTGCTTGCTCTTGGTTGTGCGGGCTTCCTGCCATAACTCTTCAGAAAGGGCGTCCATATCCAGGCGGCGCAGGATGTCATAAAAGGCCTCAGCGCCCATGTCTGCTTTGAAAACATTGCCCCAGCGTGATTTCAACTCACGGTAGCGGGATTCACTCATAAAGGTAAAGGGCTCTAATTCAAACAACTCGTCGCGTTTGCGGGCGTTCTCAGTTTTAGTCAAGCCTTCTTCGTCATCAAGTTGATTGCGAAAGTCTTCCATCACCAGATCTGCTTCAGCGCGAATCTGTTCTTTTTGCATTTTGAGTTTTTCGAGGCGTTCGCTTTTCTCCGCTTTCAAACCTTTTTCAATCGATTCCATGCGTTCGCGCACCAGGTCCTGAACATCAGATATGTGCTTGGCGGTGACTTCCTGACCAGGTTCAACAATGGTTTGCTCGATGCCTTCAACCGCAAAGACGATGGCTTTGCGAATGGTCTTGCCGGTTTTATCGCCTAACTCACGTTCCAGATCCTGACCAGCAGAAATTACAGGCTCAAACAAACTGGCAACTTTTTCGTCGTACTCGGTGTTGACAGCGGCTTCTTCCGCTTCCAGCTCTTTGAGCCGGGCGTCGCGTTGTTTCTTGGTTTCAGCAATTTTGCCGTTCAGCTGATCGCTTAACTCACGCTCTGAGACACTGATCTCGTCTTCCAGGCGTTTTAAAGCCTTCTGACGGGCATCTTCATCTACATAGGTGACGATGTACTGCGCAAAATAAAGCACGCGATCCAGATTCTTGCGGGAGATATCCAGCAACAAACCCAGATATGAGGGGATCCTTCGGGTATACCAGATGTGAGCTACCGGAGCAGCTAGTTCGATGTGACCCATGCGTTCACGGCGGACTGAAGATTTGGTTACTTCAACACCGCACTTGTCACAAACGATGCCTTTATAACGGGGGTTTTTGTATTTTCCACAATAACATTGCCAATCTCGGGTCGGACCAAAAATGGCTTCACAGAACAGACCGTCTTTTTCAGGTCTCAATCTGCGGTAGTTGATGGTCTCTGGTTTCAGGACTTCACCATAAGACCAGCTACGGATCACTTCGGGTGAAGCAAGGTTAATTCGCAGTGCTTTCATTTCTTTCGTTTCCACTCATACCTCCAAGTCAGCTGAGGGTGCTTAAGACACGAAAAAACTCGCTGGATGTTTTTGCCCAGTGTGTTTTCGGTTGGTACGCTTATTTTTAGCAAACTAATATTATAGGATTAAACACTACGATTTGTCAAGTTTTTTCAAGCCATCTAATCGATGTAGGGGGATATCCAGGTAAAAGATGCTGCCGGCTCCCAATTTGCTTTCAACATTCACGCTCCCACCGTGTTTTTCAGCTATTGATTTTACTATAGAAAGTCCAAGTCCCTGCCCCCTGTTTTCAAAATTATGCTCATCATCCATGTGGAAAAAGCGATTGAAAATCCTTGATTGATCCAGGGGCGCGATGCCTTTGCCGTGGTCTTTGACCATCAGATGCATCCACGAAGCATCTTTCTCGGCTTTGATCAAGACTGTCTCACCCCGGGGGCTGAATTTGATGGCGTTTTCAATCAGGTTGTAAACCGCCTGCTGAAGCAGAACCCGGTCAGCTGAAATGTAAGGAGCTTTTATCAGACCAAAGTCTGTGTTGACTGAAATTTTCTTTTGCTGTGCCTGAACTTCGAGCATATCGATGGTTTCATTGACCATGTCTTTGATGTCAAAGGTTGTGTACATCAGGCCAATGTGCGTGTCCAGTCTTTCCAGATCCAAAACTTTACTGACCAACCTGCGCATGTCATCGATGCCCGTTTCCAGCCGGTTAACTAAAATAATTTGCTGATCGCTTAAATTGCCAATGTGTTTGATCAACCTGGTGTAGCCGCTCATGAGTTTCAAAGGAGATCGCAAATCGTGGCTGATGTTACTGACAAACTCGTTCTTTTCCTTGTTTGCTTGCGTGATCCATTGGTTGTCTTTTAGATAAATGATCGTTCCGGTATCTTTACCCTCTAATTTGACCGGATAAATTTCAACCCGGTATTCCTTATCGCTGCCTATTTTGATGGTTTTTTCTTTTTCAATTGCGGACTTGTGTCTTTGCACTAAATCGACAAGCGTCTTTTGGGCAATATGCTTGCCAGAATTTCGGAAATTTTCATCTGCATTGCTGATGTCAAGACTTGCCAGATTTTGAAAAACGAGCTCAGATTTGCTGTCAATCACAAAAATTGGATCGGGGATTGAATTGAGCACTTCATTAAGCCAGGTTTTTTCGGTTCTGATCTTGCTGATCTGTTCCTTGGTATTCAACGATGCCGCCGCCCTGAAAGCCAATTCTTTATAAAAATCGATCTCTTCGTCACTGAACCAACGGCTTTGTTCAAACCCTACCCACAAAACCCCACGCGAATTTTCGTTGCCTTCCAATTGCAAGGCGACGATCGATTTTGGATAAGGTGTGCCGGGGGTTAATCCAAAGTACTGGTCAACTTTGATATCACTTAAAACCAGCTGATCCTGGTCGGCAATTTTTTCCAAAATCATCACATCCAAATAAGCGTGATTGCGGGTG
>JAQVUC010000036.1 GCA_028699715.1 Anaerolineaceae bacterium
CGGCTTGTACTGGTCTGCGAACCATGACCTCCAGCTCCAGCCCTGGTGTCAGCCTGATGCAAGAAGGCATTTCATACATTGCCGGCACAGAACTCCCCGCGGTGATCGTGGATGTGGTTCGCGGCGGTCCAGGCTTGGGAAATATCGCTCCTTCTCAGTCTGATTACACTCAAATGGTACACGGTGGCGGTCATGGAGAATATCATGTGATTGTACTGGCACCCGCCTCTGTTCAGGAAGCCGTGGATTTGACTGGCTTGGCCTTTGACCTGGCAGAAAAATATCGCATGGTCGTTTGTTTGCTCATGGATGGTTTCTTGGGTCAAATGATGGAACCGGTTGAGCTGCCATCTTTTGCTCCAGTAAATTATGATGCTCCCTCCTGGGCAGTTGGATCCAAAAATAAAGACGATCGAGTTGTTCTTACCTCAATCAACATCAATCCTCCGGCACAGGAAATCTTTAATGTAAAAGTGATGACCAAATGGCAGGAAATTGAAAAAGCTGAACCCCGCTACAAAGGTTACTACCTGGATGACGCAGAGTATGTGGTAGCTGGTTTTGGCACAGCCGGGCGTATCGCTTTGAGTGCTGTCCGGGCTGCCCGTGAAAAGGGCATCAAAGTAGGTTTGTTGAGGCCAATCACAGTTTCTCCCTTCCCGGTAAAAGCACTGGATGAATTAGCTGACCGGGTCAAAGGTTTTCTGGTGGTTGAGATGAACAATGGCCAAATGCTGGAAGATGTTCAGGCGGTCGTTGCCAAACGCGTTCCAGTCCATTTTTACGGACGAATGGGCGGAATGGTGCCCTACCCGGATGAAATCAGCTCTGCCATAAACGAGATGGTGGAAGGTGATCACGACGTAAACCAGGACGCGCGGGCTGTTTGGCTGGCCAAAATGCGTGACTTAGTAGGAACAGGAGAGTAGTCATGGTTGATTCAGACGTAAAAACAATCTACAAACGACCACTTGGTTTCACGGATGTTACCACCCACTATTGCCCTGGATGTACACATGGCGTGGCTCATCGCTTGATTGCTGAAGTTTTGGAAGAAATGGGGGAGTTGGAAAATACGATCGGTGTTGCGCCGGTCGGATGCTCCGTATTCGCCTACAACTATTTTGACATTGATTTTGTTGAAGCGGCTCACGGTCGTGCCCCGGCGATGGCAACCGGCATCAAACGCACCCTACCGACCAAGACCGTCTTCACCTATCAAGGTGATGGCGATTTGGCTTCGATGGGTATGGGCGAAATTGTGGCAGCTGCCGCACGAGGAGAACAGATCACGGTGATTTTCATCAACAACACCAACTACGGCATGACCGGAGGACAAATGGCGCCAACCACGTTGCCAGGTCAGAAAACCAGTTCCTCCCCCTTAGGGCGGGACGTGGAAACGCAGGGTTACCCCAGCCGCACAGCTGAACTTTTGTCGGCTTTGGATGGAGCCTCTTATGTCGTGCGTCGCAGTCTGCACGATGCCCGAAGCATCAGAAATGCCAAAAAAGCCATCCGCACCGCATTTGAAGCGCAAAAGCGGGGGCTGGGTTTTTCGATGATCGAATTGCTTTCCACCTGTCCCACCAACTGGGGGCTCACGCCGGTGAAAGCTCGTGAGTGGTTGAGAGACTATATGATCCCACAGTATCCGATAGGCGATTTTCGCGTTTCTTCCGCCGTGGAAGATATGGCAAAAGGAGTGTAGCAAATGCAATCAGAAATAATCATCTCTGGTTTTGGTGGACAAGGCACCCTCTACGCGGGTCAGGTTTATGCTTATGCCGCCATGGACGAAGGCAAACATGTCACCTGGATCCCGTCTTATGGGCCTGAAATGCGCGGTGGTACGGCAAACTGCTCTGTTGTGATCTCTGATGAAGAGATTGGCTCTCCCACCACCTTGCACCCCCGGGCTGTGATTGCGCTCAACCTGCCCTCTCTGGATAAGTATGAACCTTTGGTTGCTCCTGGCGGCTATTTGATCGTTAATGAATCGATGGTCAACCGCACCCCGACACGGACTGATATCCATGTTTTAATGATCCCAGCGAATGACATTGCCAGAGAACTCGGTAATGAGCGTGCCGCCAACATGGTTTTGTTGGGAGCCCTGGAAGGCAATATGCAAGTACTCCCGGATGGTGCTTTGGAAAAAGCGCTTGAAGCTCACACTGCTGAAAGGTTGAAGAAATTCATCGGCATGAATATTGAAGCGCTGCACAGGGGCGCGGAGTACAAAGCCGACTAAATAATCTTTTTACCAGCAACTGCCCGGTGCTAATCAACACTGGGTAGTTTTTTTTATCAACGGGTATAATTTTTGCAATGCCAAGTGAATATTTTCCGCCTAAAAGAAAAAGTTTGATCTTAAACATCGTCATCGCGCTGCTTTTGATTGGCGCTATTTTGTTCTTGTTGATCAGCGGCTCAATGACGGACCAAAATATCCTTGCCATTGTCCTGACCAGTTCGGGATTAGTCTTACTCCTGCCCCTTGCGCTGGCTGTTTATCGCATCTTTACCATATCCACAACCGTTTACAAACTTGGTCGTGATGCTTTGGAAATAACCTGGGGATTGAGGAGAGAGCTGCTTCCGATGGGGGAGCTTGAATGGGTCCATCCCGTCAGTGATTTTGAAACAC
Organism: Anaerolineaceae bacterium; assembly: GCA_028699715.1. Classification (GTDB taxonomy): domain Bacteria; phylum Chloroflexota; class Anaerolineae; order Anaerolineales; family Anaerolineaceae; genus Mesolinea. Next base: position 2,651 of record JAQVUC010000036.1, read on the forward strand.
CGCTGCCTTTGCCTTTTTCTCGTATTCGGGGTTCGTACTATGGCGAGACGACGATCAAAGGGCTTGGGAAAACGATCTTTGCGGCTACAGAACCAGGACAGATGGTTTTGATCAAAAGGGAAAATGACTACCTGGTAATTTCTCCGGAAAACGCGGCAAAATTCAGCCAAGCTTACCAACAGCTGACTCAGCTTGGCAGCCTCACAAGTGTTGAAGCTGAGTCTGAAAACTTGAGGATGCTCTGGCAGAGGGTGATGACTGACGCCTGGGCAAAAGCTTTGTTGTTCGCTGGTTTTTTTAGTTCAGCCATCCTGATTCTTACGTCAGTGGTAATCGTAGCTGTTCGGCCGCAGATCATCTGGGTCACTCTCGAAGTGGTACCCTCAGCCCGTTTGTTCCTCTTGGGCTTGATCGGCCTGTTCTTTGGCATCTTCAATACACTTTATGGTCTCCTGCTTTACTTGCAGGAAAGAATGGACCGGAAATTGGTCTATCTATTGTGGGCTTGGTCAATTTTTATCAATTCGATCCTGCTATTCGCGATGATTTCTATGAGCTTCTGACTATGTCCGCTAAATGTGTGGAAAGCAATTCAAAAGTCAAGCCCTATGCTATAATCAGTATCCTGACGGAGTGTCGATTCACGCCGTTAAAATGCTATGGAAACTAAGCGCACCTTACCAACCAAGCTGACCAGGTGGATATCGTATGGATTGGTTCTTTTTGCGGGTATTTTGATTTTTGCGGGTTGCGGTAATTCGGGCAGACCTTCTGATGAAGAGGTTAGCGGCTCTCCTTTAAAAATCGAAATTCCAACACAAACTTCGGTCATTAACCCGGCTGTAGAGCAAACTGAAGCTCCCTGGCCTGTTTTTGAGGTCACCAAGGATATTCAACCGACTGAAGTTCCCTCCCAGACAGCCCGGGTGACCTTGCCGGAAGGCACAACGGTGTGGCTTCTTTTAGGGGCGGAAGGCGAATTGCCTTCCAGAGGGCGAACCCAAGCCATCCATTTACTGCTGGTCAACGAAAGATTATCAAAAGCTAGTGTGATCTCGATTCCCGGCACGACCTTTCTGTACCTACCGGGTCAGGGAATGGGCAGGATCAACACTGCTTATCCGCTTGGGGGCATCCAGCTTGTGTATGACACGCTCATATACAACTTTGGTCTCAGACCGGATCATTATGTGGTTGCCCACGAAACAGAATTTGCCTGGCTGGTTGATGATCTGGGAGGTCTGGAAGTCAGCGTTTTGATTTCAATCCGTGACGACTGCGGTGGTTTACCAGCCGGTCTGCATAGCATGGATGGAAATAAGACCTTGTGTTATGTCTCTTATCAATCAGATGATGAGATCAATCGCACAAGGAGACAGCAGCAAGTGCTGCGTTTGCTCTTTACCAAATTAGTGCAACGAGGAAGGTTGGTCAAACTGCCGCTTTTGTACGAGTCTTACGACCAAAACCTGGACACGGATGTGGGTTTGATGGAGCTTTTCACAAGGATCCCTCTGGCATTGCGATTGGGTGATCCGGACCGTGTCAAATATTTTGTTTTGGGCTGGGAAGAACTGGAACTTTGGGAGTTGCCAGGTCTGACGAAAACAATAGTCTTGCTGCCGAGACCCGGAAAAATCGAGCAACTCGTCAACCAGGCCGTGGACACGATAAGGGAGCCATCAGCTTTGAATGAAGTCGTTCTGACCTACGAGGCTCAATTGACCGAAGTGGTTGGACTCACCCATACGGCCGAAGCTGGTTTGACCAAGGTTGCAATGCCCACCAGAACACCAACACCGGGGGTTACCCAACAACCTACTGCTACCAGTGTGACAGCGACCTATACTCTACAACCAACGGATGGGACTCCGCTGCCAAGCCAAACAAAAACTCCAACAGGTCAGCCCAGTCAAACTCCGTTGCCAAGCCCCACCAGTGGAGAACCTTATCCGGTTCCAACCGTCGTTTTTGACACTCCTACGCAGCAACCTTATCCCTAAGGTGGCGTGAGAAAAATAAATGGAAAACAAACAGAAAAAATTCAATAGCATCACAAGGATCATCTCGGTCTTTGTTCTCTTGCTGAGTATTTTCAGTTTTAATTCCGCTGAATCCTACACCACGCTTTTTTCCGAATACAAGCGCACGATAAAAATTGAAACCGACTATACACTTTACGAGTGGTGGCTGCTCTCCTGGAAAACTTCTGAAGTCGTTTGCCAGGTTTACACGGAACACGAATCCTGGCCGGATAATAGCGAAATTCTGTATTACTGTGGGTCAAGCATCCAGAAACAATGGTCGGATACAAAAGCTTGTGAATATGAGATGAACAACACGGACCCTGAAGAATGTAAGGGCTTATACCTGCATCTTGCTGGCATCACCCCCATGAGCCGGCAGGTGGAAGTCAACTTACCGACACCAGAGGTTTATCTCTCGATCACCGGTTGCAACAAAGAGCCAGGACAGAGCAATTGCACCAGCCTACCCTATCTGCGTTTTCAGGCCTATGAACCGCTGCCTAACGAAACCATTATCCAAATCCTTGGCCGGGTGAATGACAAAGGCTTCAGCTGCCCGGGTGGAATTTGCGACTTACCCCTGACGCCCACCGGCACAGAAGGGATCAAAGTTGAATTCTGGGCTGAGTCCAGCTACGGCGATTCCAGCGACTACTATACCGCCCAAATCCGGGTTATTCCCTGGGGGGACTTTGCCAATCCTGATGCTAACTCTGTAGACCAGCCAACCTATTATGTGGATGTGCTCAGTTCTCAATGGCTGGGTGAAGGGCGCTCAACCTGTTCTGAACTATGGCAGTCTTTTCTGCCGATTGACGGGCCACCTTCCTGGCTGCGGACGCCTGCTCTTGCAGAAGAACTCGAAACCGACAAAGAATATTACCTTCTGGCTGGTATGCTGATCAAGCAGGGACTGGTGGACGCTGAAGATTGTCTGAATGGTGGCTTGGAGGAAAATGGAGCGGCCAATGTTTGCGGCATGGAGGCAGCTCAACCTATCGTGGATGAATGGCAAAATCAGTTCAATGCCGAGATCATCCAGGTGGCGAATGAAACAGGCATCCCCGCCCAACTGATGAAAAATATCTTCAGCCGGGAAAGCCAGTTTTGGCCCGGGATTTATGAAAAAGTAAATGAGGCTGGATTGGGGCACCTGAGCGAAGTGGGCGCTGACGCGGTATTGCTCTGGAACCCAAGTTTTTACACACAATTTTGCCCCCTGATCCTCACTGAAGAAACCTGCCAAAGGGGTTTTGGCAACCTGGATCAGGATCAACAGGAAATGCTTAGAGGCGCTCTGGTGCAAAAAGTAAACGCTGCCTGCCCCGATTGTCCGGTCGGAATAGATTTGACCCAGGCGAACTTCAGCATCAGCATTTTTGCCCGCAGCCTGCTGGCTAATTGTGAACAGGTCCGCCAGATTGTTTACAACAACACCGGCAAACAAGCAGGCCAGGTCATCAAATACGAAGATTTGTGGAAATTTGCTTTGCTGAATTACACCAGCGGTGCTGGTTGCCTTGGCAACGCTCTGCAGCGCACGATCAATAACGGCAATGTATTGACTTGGGATAATGTTTCTTACAATCTTGAGGAAGGATGCCGGACTGGTATCGATTATGTTGATGAGGTTTCAAGCATGCCAGTAGAGGAAGGCATAAACCTGGAAGATTTGCTTGTGGAACCAACGCCTGTGGTGCCAATTGCGCCAACGCCGACCCCCATAAACGTTATCTACCCGACGCCAACCCCCTATCGCACCGCGACACCTTATCCATAATCAGTCCTGGTAGACAGAGTCCCCCTTTTATTTTGATGGTTTAGGCTTTTCCTGAGCGCAGAAGTTCCAGTTCAGTTTCCAGTTCAAGGCGTTTTTCAACACCAGCTTGCTGGATCTCATTTTGAAAGTTGTTGATGTAGTCCTCAAATTTGGCCTTCAGTTCTTCACCAGAATAAGGGGTCAATAACAAAACCAAAGCGCTTCCAAATACACCGCCGATGATCGCGCCTGTTAACCAACTAAAAGATTTTCCCATAGCATTCTCCATTTCTTTGTTATTGATATTATAAAAGCTATTCTCTAAAATTCAAAAAAGTGTGAAATTTTGGGACCCATCTGCTCACTATTGCCAAAATTAGTCAACTTTAATTTTGTTGATAGATTCGTTTTTGCTTTTTTACCAAATTGCTTGGCTGGTAGTAATCCCTAAGCTTGCTAAATACCGGCTTACTTTTTTATCGTAATCGGGATAACTGTACTCTAAACCTTCCGAGACATGCTTTGAAATCTCGCGAAATAAGACCAGCATCCCTTCAAGCGATTTTTTACATGCTTCGGGGCTGCTGGCATCCCAGGTGGCACACAGCTTCTGCCAGAGGCTGGGGCTGAGGTGCTGCTGCAGGTATTTAAATTGTTTTCCAATCGAGAACGTGAAGCCTTGTTCCAAGCCTATTTGCCAGATGAGCATGGTCATTAATTGATTGCGCATAAGGTCCAGATGGGCATTGGCATAGGGCAGTTCCTTTCTTGCCAAGCCCTTGGCAACATAGGTGCTAAGCCACCAAAACTCATTGCAGCAGTCGTCAAACATAGCGGGGGTTGGGCGTTTGATCCAGTAGTCATGATCAGTGCTTTCCGGCAAGGCGGGCACGATCCAATCCTTATCCAGTAAAATCTGCAGGATGCTGTCTTCTTTCAGGTAAGACCCCAGTTCATTTAGTTGAAGCAGGGTCAGATCGATTCGGTTGCCATCCTCAAACAGCATCAGGTAACTAAACCTGTTCTCGCGTTCAGAAGGAAACAGCTCCATGGCTTCAGGCTTCTGCATGATGATACGTTTTCCAAAATAATTAAGCCAGGCATCGTCCGCCAGAAAGCTGTCCATTTCAGTGACCAGGAAGACGATGTCATAGTCCTGAAAGGCATCCCGGGGTGCGTTGGGGTTGGCGCGCGAGCCGTTCATAGCCACAACCCGAATGCGTACGTCCTTCCGGGCGAAAGCCAGGATCAGGTCATATAGCTCTTGCTCTGTACGCATTTTTTTCCTTCGGTGGCTGATATTCCAAAAATGTTGCCTGGTTTCAGGCAACCAGTTCGATCATATTGCCTTCAGGGTCGGTCAAAACGCTTTCGTAATAGCCATCACCAGTCGTGCGAGGACCGTTGAGCAAGGGGCAACCAGCCTGTTGGAGTTGCTGAGTCAGCTGATCCACCTTCTCTATACTGCCCAACTTGAAAGAAATGTGCACATATCCCAAGGGGTGTTCACCAGCGGATTTTTCGCTCATATCCGGGCGCTGCATAATTTCCAAACGTGCTCCTCCAGCAAAGCTGAGAAAGTAAGTTTCCAAACCGGTGCGGGGGTTGTGGTACTTCTGGTTTGGGATGGCTTGAAAATGTTGGACATAGAAATCTTTCATCGCTTCAAGATCTTTCACGTAAAGCGCGATGTGCTCAAGTTCCACGTTATCTCCTTTTGAGCCGGACGTAACGCACAAGCTCTTCAATATATTCAGGGTTGCTTAAGTCAACAGAAACCACTTTTGCGGGGACTGAAACACCCTGCTTCTTTGCTGTAAAGCGCGTAAAGATTTTCATCAATACACGATTGATCGGACCCATTTTTTCATAATTGATGCCGGCAAGATAGTAGTAAAAATGGGAGGGGCGAGGCTCACCCTTGCGAAAGTTGCTTTGGCTGACGGTTTCTTTATAGCCTTCTGATGCTGGGGTTGCGCCTGTCGCAAAAACGACCCAGGTTTTGTCGGGATACTGCTCAATAAAGCGTTTGATTTTTCCAATCCCGGCGATTTGCCCCGCGTAAACACCGCCGCCGTAGACGATAAGTCCGTATTCAGCGAT
>JAQVUC010000037.1 GCA_028699715.1 Anaerolineaceae bacterium
TCCTTCAAGGACACTTTTTCGGAGTAGTTCTTCATTGCTCATTTCGATAGTCCTTTTCATAGCTCCTAATAGTAATTAGGACATTTCTATTTTGCTACTTTAGGACATTATCATGTTGCTCTTACAATCGACGTCACGGAACGCAAAAAAGCGTGATTTAACGGTATACTTAAACGGATATTAATAGCGATATTTAACGCCGGAGGATCTCATGAAAGTAATTGTTCAACAGCTGCAACTTGCCCACGGTGTCGGCACGGTTTCAAGAGCGGTATCATCCCGCAGCACCCTGGCGGTGCTTTCCAACATTTTGATCAAGACGGATGAAGGCCGGCTGCGTCTTTCCGCAACCAACTTGGAGCTGGGCATCAGCGCCTGGATCGGAGCGAAAGTTCAGGATGAAGGCGGTCTGACAGTTCCTGCCAGAACATTTGTGGATCTGGTCAGCAATCTGCCCAATGAAGAGGTCACGCTGACAGTTGACGAACGTACCCAGAGCCTCAACGTGAAATGCGGCACGCTCAACACCGATATAAAAGGCATCAGCGCCGAAGAATTTCCGCCCATGCCCAGCCCCGATCTGGAAGAAGCTATCCCCCTGAACATTGAAAACTTCAAAGAACAGATCCAGCAGGTGGTTTTTGCGGCTTCAACTGATGACGCGCGGCCAAACCTGACCGGCGTGCACATGTATTTCAACGGCAACACGCTTGAGATGGCCGCGACAGATGGCTATCGTATTTCAATTGCCAAATCGGTCATGGCTCAAAAAGTACCTCAAAATTTTGAGGCCTTAGTACCCGCTAGAGCCCTCTCCGAGCTTTCCCGGATCGCCGTGGATGGCGACGAAACCCTGATGATCGCCTTCCCATCTGGAAGGGGACAGGTCATTTTTCACCTAAAAGACGCGGAACTGGTGTCGCAACTGATTGAAGGCAGCTTCCCCAACTACAGCGCCATCATCCCGCCCTCCTTCAAGACCCGCACCGTTCTTTCAACCGCGCAACTTCTCAAAGCCTGTAAACAGACTGAGATCATCGCCCGTGAGGGCAGTTACATCGCCAAGCTGGATATCCAGCCTGATGACGGCAAGGAAACAGGACCGCAGCTGGAGATTTCAGCCCGTTCAGAACAGACCGGCTCATCTGAAGTCATGGTGGATGCTTCGGTGGACGGGGTGCCGCTCTTGATTTCCTTTAACATCCGCTACCTGCGTGAGGCGCTGGAAGTGATCAAGACCCCCAACGTGGTGCTTGAGACCAACGCCGTGCACACGCCGGGTTTGCTGCGTCCGGTTGGTGATGAAAACTTCACCCACATCATTATGCCCATCAACACAGCAAGGTAAATTTACCTGAATAAGCAACACCCCTGCTTCAGCGGGGGTGTTTTTGTAATTCTGGATGTGCAGAATTTTGTTTTCGGGCATCAATCAAATGATTAAAATGCAACCTCATTTCTTAATTCGATGGTTTTTCCTGATGTTACCCTGTACATCTGCGCACTAAAAGAGAAACGGGAAATAACCTCAGCCCGCGATATGGCCAGGACTATGGAATTATGTTCTGATTCAGGGCTTGCGTAGGTCGCCCAAAAGGCTTAGATACTGACGACTTCCCAACCAGATTCAACGTAGGAACGCATGCCGGCGTGTCCGTTCATATCGTCCAGAAGCGGCAGACCCAGCGCGGCGTTGGCTTCGTAGACACCCAACGCGCGGGAGCAGGCTGCGCAGATCCCGGCAATCAGACCGGCATCGATCGCTTTGAGATAGAGTTTGTTTTTCTCTTCATTGAGAAGGGAAGGAAGCTTTACGGAAGAACCTTCAAAGATGATCTTGACCTCCGCACCTGCTTCGGAAAGATCAAGCGCGTTGAGCAGGACGTGCGAGAAGCACATTCTTTCACCATTCATGGCATAAAAGAGGACCTTATTCATTTTTTCTCCTTTTGAATACCTAAAAATTAATCTGTAATAATGTCTTTTGCCCAGGAGCGGTTGGCCAGGTACCAGGCAACGAGATTGTCCACGCCTTCTTCCAAGCCCACCTGGGGCTCCCAGCCCAGCACGCGCCGGGCTTTGCTGACATCCGCGGCATTGCTGTGTACATCAGCCGGGTGAGAGGGGATGTAATGCCGAACGGCTTTTTTGCCCAAGCGCTCTTCCAACATTTCAATCACGCCGTTGATGCTGATGACCTCGTGTCCGCCCAGATTGAAAACATCATATCCCACAGGTTTGAGAGCCAACAAGGTCCCCTTGGCAATATCATCCACATAGGTGAAACCGCGTGTCTGTTCGCCATCTCCAGTGATGTTGAGCGGTCGCTCCTCGGCAATCCATTGGCAAAAGCGGAACATGGACATATCCGGTCGTCCAGCCGGTCCGTAAACCGTGAAGTAGCGCAGCACGGTGGTGTCGATTCCATAAAGATGGTGATAGGAATGCGCGAATGCCTCCGCGCCTTTTTTGCTGGCGGCGTAAGGAGCCAGGGGATAGTCCGTTGAGACTTCTTCAGAGTGAGGTGGCTCGCTGTCTTCACCATACAGACTGGAGGTGGAAGCAAGGATGAATTTGGGGATTTGCTGCCTGCGGACATATTCAAGCAGGTTCAAAGTGCCCAGCGTGTTGGTGTAAAGATAGCTCCAGGGGTCGCTTGTGCTGGCGCGCACACCCGCCATAGCTGCCAGGTTGATGACAGCATCGGACTGGGGAACAGTCTCAATCAAGTGCTCGATGATGGCTAAATCGGTGATATCGGCTTTTAGGAAGCTGAAATCTTCTTGCGGCAGCAGAGCAGCCAGGCGGTGTTGCTTCATACGGACATCATAAGCAGGCGAGAGATTATCCACGCCATAAACCTGATGCCCTTGTTGAAGAAGGGCATCAGCAACTTTTGAGCCGATAAACCCGGCCGCGCCGGTGACAACATAAAGACCCATCAAAGCTTGATCACTTTCAGATTGGTCTTGGGCGCGTCTTTCATGGCGTTGCGGGCGTCAAAAATCAACTGGGCTTTTTCGCCGATCATGTTGTAGTCGTATTTGCTGTGGTTGGTGATGATAGCCACCAGATCAGCGCTTTCAACACTGGCCCACAGATCTTTTTCGGAGCTCATGTGAATGTTCTCATAATTGAGTTCCGGCACATAGGGGTCGTGATAGCTCACCAGGGCACCTTTTTCTGCCAGGAGATGGATGATATCCAGGGCTGGTGATTCGCGCATGTCGTTGATGTTTGGTTTGTAGGCTACACCCAAAACCAGGATCTTGCTGCCGTTGAGCGGTTTTTTGTAACGGTTGAGGGCGTCCTGGATACGCGTGACCACGTAGCGGGGCATATTTGTATTGATCTCTGAGGCCAGCTCGATAAAACGCGCGGTGTAATTAAGCGTTTTCATCTTCCAGGAGAGATAGAGCGGGTCAATAGGGATGCAGTGCCCGCCCAGTCCGGGTCCGGGAGTAAATTTCATAAAGCCAAAGGGTTTTGTGGCAGCGGCATCGATAACTTCCCAGACATCGATGTCGAGCCGGTCACACATCTGGGCCAGTTCGTTGACCATGGAGATGTTGATCATGCGGAAGGTGTTTTCAAGCAGTTTGGCCATTTCAGCCACTTCAGTGGTCGAGACGGTCACAACCGTTTCAAGCGCCTGTTCATACCAGGCCTTGGCCACTTCGGTACAGGCGGGCGTGATGCCGCCTAAAACTTTAGGGGTGTTGTAGGTGGTGAAATCCTTGCGCCCCGGGTCAACTCTTTCCGGTGAAAAAGCCAGGAAGAAGTCTTCTCCAACTTTCAGCTTGGAGTGTTCAAGCAGTTTCGGGAGAACAAATTCTCGGGTTGTGCCCGGATAGGTGCTGGATTCAAGCACAATCACCATGCTGCGATGCAGGTAGGGGGCCAGGTCTTCGCTGGCGCTGGCGATGAAGGACATATCAGGGTCGCCGGTCTTGCGCAGCGGGGTGGGAACGCAAATGGAAACAGCGTCAATTTCCTGCAAGACCGAATAGTCGGTGGTTGCCCGAATGCGTCCGGAATCGATGTGCTTACGCAGCTGCGCGTTGGTGATGTCAGAAATGTAGCTTTCAGCGCGGTTGATCATGTCGACTTTTTCTTCGACAGGATCAATGCCGGTTACGTTAAAACCAGCATTCGCAAAGGTGACTGCCAGAGGCAATCCGACATAACCCAAGCCAATCACTGCAATATTGGCGCGTTTTTTCTGTATATCCTGAATTAATTCATCCTTGACCATTTTTACCTCACTGTATGAGTATGAACTCAGAACAAACTTAGCTGTTCTGGCGGCTTTTGTTCTTGCACTTCGGAATCTAGCTTAATTGTTTTAATTTCTTGTTTAAATACCGTCTTTGGTTCAACTTCTACGGCTTCTTCCTGCGCGCCTTTAGTGCCAATGAATCTCTTCAGGCGGGCAAAATCTTCAATCAGTGTCTGGCGAAGAGCCGGTTGGTGCAAAGCGGCTGCGGGATGGTACATTGTCACCACTTTTTGACCGTTGACGTTGTGTGTGCGGCCGTGAATTGAACTGATGCGGCCAGCGTTGATAAACTTTGCCATTGAGATCCGACCCAGTGTAACGATGACCTCAGGTTTCAATAAAGCTATCTGCTCATCTAGATAACTTTGACAGGCTGCCAACTCTTCAGGCAGGGGGTCGCGGTTGTTGGGCGGGCGGCACTTGACGACATTGGTGATAAAAACCTGGTCACGTTCCAGGCCTGCGGCTTTGAGTAATTCATCCAGGAATTGGCCGGCTTGCCCCACAAAGGGCTTGCCTTGCTTATTTTCATGGAAACCCGGTGCCTCACCGATGAACATGATCTCCACCTGCGCTGGACCTTCGCCCGGCACGGCATTTATGCGGCCTTTTGCCAGGGCGCAGCGTTGACAGACCGATATTTCCTGACAAATTTCCTGTAATCTTTGTTCAACAGACATAGTTACGCTCGGCTTTGATTTTACCGCATCCTCATCGATTTAAAGGCATTTTGCTGAAATTATCTTCTGTAAGGCTGATTTGTCGATGCTTGCAAGCGTAAGTAAAAGCGCGTCTTCCTGGTTGTCCTGATAATAATTCTTCCGAAACCCAACCGCTTGATAGCCAAAGCGCTCATAAAGTTTTAGGGCAGTTAGATTGCTTTGGCGCACTTCCAGTAGAGAGCTTCGCGCTCCGCGGGCATAAGCCACCAGCAAAGATTGCGCCAGCAGACAGCTGCCTACTCCGGCGTGCTGGCTGTCCGGATGGACAGCAATCGTGGCGATGTGGGCTTCGTCAACAATCACCCAAACCACAACTGCTCCAATGATCCGCTCGTTTTCATCGACCGCAACCAGGCAAATACTGTAATCCGTGGTGAGTTCGTAAGCAAAAGCTCGCTCAGGCCAGGGTTCCGCAAAGCAAAGCTTGTCCAGGTTGCTTACAAGTGGCAAATCTTCCTTCCACATGGGGCGGAGGAAAAAGGGCTTGTTCATTTACGCTTGCTTTAATCTTCAGGTAGGTTGCTTAAGGTGTGCACGTAGATTGGCGACAAGCTGACAACATCATCCGCATGGCCAACCTGCAGTTTGTTCCAGGCCAATTCCGCTAAAACAGACGGCCGCCTCACGCATTGGGAAGCAGGGGCCAATTGGGATGTCTTCCATTTACGCCCCATAATTTGCCGTTCTTCAGCGCCCATATCGCCCACCACGTAAACAGGAGAAGTGATGGTTGCCGCAATATCTTTGATGTCGTCAACTCTTATTTCGCTGATCTGTCCCCAGTTGGGGTTCTTGTAGCGATAGCGCGCCCAGGCGTAGCGCCCACGGCCAACCTCGAGCAGCGCGATCATGGGACGGCGCAATCCGGGTTGGGAGGCGGCTAAAACATCCAGCGATGGCACGCCCGCAGTGGGCAGGTTTTGCCCCAGGGCCAGCCCTTTGGCAGCGCTGAGACCGATGCGTAAACCAGTAAAAGAGCCTGGTCCAAGCGCGACCCCAATTCCGGTCAACTGGTTTGGCCTGACCTGGCATTTTGCCAGCATGTCCGCGATTGCGGGGATCAATTCAATGGTGTGGTAATTTTTGCTGCGCCAACTGTGTTCAGCCAAAACACGAGTGCCATCGTAGAGAGCGATCCCGATCCATTGGGTGGAAGTATCGATTGCAACTAACATAATTAGGCTCCAAACAAGGCTTTCTGTAGCTTTTTGAGCAACTGTTCGTAGCGTTTTCCATTTGGCGTGAAAACAAGATGACGCTGTTCAGAATTGATCCAATCCATCTCAACCCACAAGTTTTCTTTTGGCAGGTCGGTTTTCATCCGTTCTGCCCACTCCATGACCAAAACGCCATTGGCAAGGGCTTGATCCAATTCCAGGATCGCGCTGTCAAGCGGTTCTGAGGGGGTCAGGCGATACGCGTCAGTGTGATAGAGGAAAGTCCCGTTAGGGTGGCTGTATTGATTGACGATCACGTAAGTCGGGCTGGTTACTTTGTCTGCTGAGCCCCAGCCCTGGGCTATGCCCTGGACCAGAGTGGTCTTGCCGGAACCAAGATCGCCTTCCAGGCAAACCACGTCTCCGGTTTGCAAAAAGTTGCCTAAACGCACGCCCACACGGCGGGTCTGCTCAGTGCTATGTGAAAAAAATTCAAAGGCATGCGGCTTGAGAATTGGCATCGTTTCGTGTAATTTTCCTCTGAGACGATTATACCTTAACGATTCTTAAATGAAGCCAGAAATTTTCTGATTTACCCGGCAGTCCGATAAGGGCAATACTTTTGTCAGACAGATGCAATAAACGATTAAATTGTAAAAAAAGAGAGCCAACTGGCTCTCTCGGTTGAACTTGTTTTAGACGTTTGTGACTTCGTGCGGATCGACCATCCCCTCAAGGATTAACTCAAGACCCATCGTATGGGCGCATATTCCGCGGATCTGGAAGTAGTTACAGGTACAATGCCATTGCCCGTCTTGATAGGTGACGGTGTGTTCGTTATTTTCACCCTGGATATGGGCTTCAAATTGACTAAACTTGATACGGTCGCGTTCTTCAGCGTAACGTTTTGCCTTTTCAATCTTGCCGTACAATCCACTATCCATTTCTTATAGGCTCCGTTTCTATTAACTTAAACAAAAACACGCGCCAAGAAGTATTCGGCGAGTGTCGTTTCTTGAAACTCCGCGTGGTTACGGGTCATGCGTATCAGGCTAACTCCTGCATAGTGTCTTAATTATAGACTGAAGTGGAAGGATAGTCAATAAAAGCCGCGAATAAATCCCAAACTCACTCGTCAGCGTGTAAAATTTGGGCCAGGTTTTCCCATTCAGCCAGTAGATTTTCAAGACTGGAACTAAGGCCTTGATACGTATCCATCAACTTTCGGAGTTTTTTGGGGTCGGATGGTGGGGACGTAAGCTGAGCCTCACAGAGCGCTTTTTCAGATTCAAGCTGATGGATTTTCGTTTCCAATTCTGAGACCCTCTTCTGGATCTGTTGGCGTTTGTTCCGGCTGAGTCCTTTGGAGTTTTCTTTTCTGGGCTCTTGGTTAGCCTGATGTTCACCTTGTTGCTCAGTCGCTTCAGGCCTGTAAAATCTATTCTGGAATTCCCGGTATTCCGAATAGCTGCCTTTGAAGGCCTGGAGCTGCTTTTGATCAGGCGCCAGCTCCCAAATTTGAGTTGCCAGGGCGTCGATCAAATAGCGGTCATGCGAGACCAGCAGAATCGTGCCCGGGTATTCCGACAAAACCTTTTGGAGCACTTCCTGAGTGGGCAAGTCCAGGTGGTTAGTGGGCTCATCCAAAAGCAGCAGGTTGGCATCCGAAAGCGCCAATTTTGCCAAAGCCAGGCGTCCACGCTCTCCGCCGGAAAGGGTCGCGACTGGCTCAAAGACCTGCTCACCCTGGAAACCATACTTAGCCAAATAATTGCGAATTTCCGCCGGCAGCATGGCCGGGGCAACGGTGTTGATTTCCTGGATCAGGTCATTGCGTGGGTCAAGCCCTTCATGCGCCTGGGCAAAATAGCCCACTTTAAGGCTGGAACCCAGTTGGATCCTGCCGCTATAGGCTGGAATTTGCCCCAGGATGGTTTTGAGAAAAGTGGTTTTGCCAGCCCCGTTGGGACCGATCAAGGCCACGCACTCTTTGCGTTCAAGCACCAGATCAGGGCTGTTAAAGAGTGGTTTCCCCTCATCTTCATAGCCGACTTCCAGATCATAGGTACGCAAAACCAGGTCACCCGAGCGACCAATGGTTTTAAGGCGCAAGTGCATCGGGCGGGTGTAAATTTTTGGCGCAGTCAGACGGGAATCTTCCAACAGCCTTTCCAGCCGGCGCTGGCGGCCTCTGGCCTGGTTGGTATTTTGCGATCCCATATTTCTGCGAATGTAATCCTCCTGTTTTTCAATGTATTCCGTTTGGGCTTCGTATTCCGCCAAAC
>JAQVUC010000038.1 GCA_028699715.1 Anaerolineaceae bacterium
CGCCTCTCCAGCCATGACTGACACGGTTTCTTTGCAAAATCGAAAAGTTGGGACAAGTCTGATTGCTGCCCAACTTTCCGCGAAAAATGCCTACCAGCAAGCCGGCATTTCCCCTTCTGATATCGGCCTATTTGAGTATCACGATGCTTTCTCGATCATGGCGGCCTTGTCGCTTGAAGCCTGTGGTTTCTGTGAGATTGGTCAAGGTCCCCGTTTGGCGATCGAAGAAAAGATCAAATTTGATTCTGAAATTCCTGTAGCTACCATGGGCGGTCTGAAAGCAAGGGGACATCCTGTTGGCGCTACAGGTGTGTACCAACTTGTAGAGGCCACAATCCAATTGCAAGGATTGGCTGGAGCTACACAAGTCAAACGAAATAACTATGCTCTGACCCAAAATATTGGCGGGTCAGGTTCTAATATAATTACGCATATCTTACAAGCTGAGTGATACAATAATCTTGTTTCTTCGACAGAAATAATCAACCACTCAAAGGAGAGCGGCCGATGAAGCAATTCCATGTTACAAAAGCCTCGCGAGATAAATACCAGTTTGACCAGGTACTGTTTTCAAAAAACGGCAATGTGATTTTCGCCAATTTCCAAGCTTCCAGAGATTTTGCGCACAAAATCAATCAATTGCGTACAGACCCGGATGACCCGACGACTTATGCCTCACCAGCGGACATCAACGCACTGGGAATGATTGATGAAATCTTTCATCACATCATGGATGAATATTACAAGACTCACGGCAGAAGTATTCAAAGCGCGCTTGCCCGATACCTGATCGAAAATCTTGGACGGGAAGAAGCCACGAAAACTCTGATTGAATTTAATCAGCAATTTCCTCCGGTTGAAGTTTACCAGGAAGAATTGAGTGTTTCCGAATACTTGAAACAATCTGATCACGGAATCAACAATTATGACGTGACTGTTGAAGAGTTATTGATGACCTGGTTGACAAACATCAATCCGGCAGCCAAAAACTATCGCGAGATTTTTGACGATCGCGAACTTTACGCAGACAGTGCTTATGCCTCCCTGGTAGACCTTATTCAACGCTTCTTTAAGACCCAGCCAACCTTTGGGCCTGAAAACCAGGATCTCGTCACCATGTTGCGCACCCCCGCCCTGGTAGAACCAAATTCTCTGACCGGACAGCTTGAATTTATCCGCAAGAAATGGGCAACTTTTCTGGGAGACTTTTTGCTGCGTCTGTTGGGAAGCCTGGATTTGTTGGCTGAAGAAGCCAAGGCCAAAGCCATGTTTTTTGGAGCCGGTCCAGACTTTTCAAACGCGGAAACTTTTGTACCCGACTATTCGCTTGATGCCTGGGGAGCGCAGCTCAACGAAATTGAAAACTTCAGCCCGGATAGCGACTGGATGCCTAAAGTTGTCATGATGGCAAAAAACGTCTTTGTCTGGCTCAATCAACTTTCCCGTCAATATAAACGCCAAATTGACCGTTTGGACCAAATCCCGGATGAAAGCCTGGATCAATTAGCTCATTGGGGTTTTACTGGTCTATGGCTGATTGGCTTGTGGGAACGCAGCGGCGCATCGCGAGAAATCAAACAGATGTGCGGAAATCCAGACGCGGTTTCTTCTGCTTACTCCCTGGCAAAATATCAAATCGCAGAACGTTTGGGCGGTGAGCAGTCCTATTACAACCTCTCCCAGCGCTGTGGAGCCCGGGGCATCCGCCTGGCGAGCGACATGGTGCCCAACCACATGGGGATCGACTCTGACTGGGTCTATGAACACCCTGAATGGTTTATCCGTTCTGACTCTTCGCCTTTCCCGGCTTATACCTTCAACGGACCAGATCTTTCAAAACGACCTGGCGTGAGCATTAACCTTGAAGACCATTATTATTCCCGATCTGACGCGGCAGTGGTTTTCAAACGCTATGATCACAACTCCGGCAAAACAGATTACATCTATCACGGCAACGACGGCACAAGTATGCCCTGGAACGATACAGCCCAACTGGACTACCTCAATCCGGTGGTCCGCGAAGCGGTGATCCAAACAATCCTTTCGGTCGCCCGCAAGTTCCCGATTATCCGCTTTGATGCAGCCATGACCTTGACCAAAAAGCATTATCAGCGTTTGTGGTTCCCACAGCCAGGCAGCGGCGGAGATATCCCCTCCCGGGCGGACCATGCCATGACCAAAGAAGCTTTCGATCAAGCCATGCCGGAAGAATTCTGGCGCGAAGTGGTGGACCGGGTTGCCGAAGAAGTCCCGGACACTCTGCTTTTGGCAGAAGCTTTTTGGTTGATGGAAGGCTATTTTGTGCGCACGCTGGGTATGCACAGGGTTTACAACAGCGCTTCTATGCACATGCTCCGGAACGAAGAGAATGAAAAATATCGACTTCTGATTAAAAATACACTGGTCTACGATCCGCAAATTCTAAAACGCTACGTCAATTTCATGAACAACCCGGATGAGAAGACAGCCGTCGAACAATTCGGCAAGGGAGATAAGTATTTCGGTATCTGCACCTTACTCTCTACTATGCCAGGCTTGCCCATGTTTGGTCATGGTCAAATTGAAGGTTATTCTGAAAAATACGGCATGGAATACTATCGCCCTTACTGGGATGAAACCCCTGACCAGGCGTTGATAAACCATCATGCTTCCACGATCTTCCCGATTTTGCATCGACGGAGAATTTTTGCCGAGGTTGATAACTTCAGACTGTACGATTTTTACACCACAGATGGACACGTTGATGAGAACGTATTTGCCTATAGCAATTATTCCAACGGGCAGGCTGCCCTGGTTGTATACAATAATCGCTTTGGTGATACTTCCGGATGGATCAGGCAATCTGTGCCCTTCCTGGTCAAAGACGGCGGTGAAGGCCACCTGGAGCAATCTGACCTTGCCGACGCGATGCGTCTGTATGGCGGAAGCGATGATTTTGTTGTCTTCAGAGATGCCATCTCAAAGCTTTTCTTTATCCGCTCCATCAATGACATCCGCAGCAACGGGCTATTCTTCCAGCTGAGCGCTTACAGCCACCAGGTCCTGGTGGACTTCCGTGTAGTTAACGGAGCTCAATATGCGACCTTGAATCGCGTTTTAAATGGTCACGGGATCTCAAATTTAGAAACGACTCTCGAAGAAATCTCTCTTACACCTCTTCTCAATCCTTTGAAAAGTATTATCAACGCATCAAATTTGAAAATTTTACGTGATTTAGGCCAGGAACTTGAACCAAATCTCGAACTGCTGAAAGAGAATTTGAAGAATCTGAAGCACGCTGGGATCACAGAGCAGAATGCTTTTGAGTTGGACCAGGCTGCCACTGAGGCTGAAAAACTGCTGCTTGCGATTATAGATCCTGACTCAATCGGAAGCAAAACCGGATTGTCCGCCATGCAAACCATCCAAAGCAAACTTGAATTCGTCAAAGAAGAACTTGACGCGGATCCGCGCAAACAGTTTGTCTTGATGATTTGGGCTTTCCTGTCCAACCTGGCTGGTCCTGGTTCTGATCCGGATGCGGCTAAGTTGAATCGCGAAATTTCTGAACGCAAACCTGTTCAAAATTTGGTAATAAGCACTTTGAAAGAGCTGGGGTATTCGGACTACGAGGCCTGGAAAAACACCCAGGCAGTCCAGTCTATGCTCAACCATCTTTCAATGATCGAAGCAGATTCTCTAAGCAAGGACTTGGTTGAAACCTGGCTCACAGATGCAAAAATTCAGGAGTACCTTGAAATCAACAGCTACAACAACATCCGCTGGTTCAATAAAGAACGCTTTGGAGATTTGATTTGGTACCAGATTGCCGGACGTTTCTTCAAACTTGCGCTTGAGGAAGAGGTAGAAATCACGGTAATGCTTGAAAATCTTCTATTCCAGGACGAATTGTTTGAAGAAATCGTTGCAGCAGAAGATGACTCTGAGTATCAGATTGATAAACTTTTGACCAACTTAGAACAAGTCTAAGTTTCGTTCTCTGCCCTGACCAAGGTCTGAGTGAAGATGGTGTCTGCTCTCAGACCTGTTTTTTTGCTCCTTACATCCGTCATCTTTCTGATAATAGCTGGATCAATTGTCTCTCCGGTTGCTTTTTGGGTCAGCCAGACAGCATTAGCCGCGTAGGCGATGTTGTTCTGTGGTTCAATTCGGTGGAATTCCTCAAAAAACCAACCGCAAGAGGTAAACATTCGTTGGCGTTCGTACTGCGCTTTCATCAAAAGATTGATCTTGTTTAATTCGCTGTCTGTGATCACCTTGTTTGCGGATTGAGCGATTAACTCCTGGATTGACAATTGGCCGTTAACGACCTGAATATAACGATGCCTTAACTCCCAGGGATCAGGAACAATCTTGGAGAGCTGCTCAAAATAAATCTGATCAAGCCAGGAAGCAATCGCTCTCATTACCTCCATAAAAGGCTCTTTCCAATCTGCACCCGGAGTGCAAGCGCACTCCTTTGACCAACGATCAACGCCATGGAAACAGGACCAGGAAGAGGGTTCATGCAGAATCGCCTCAGAGCCAACTTCGTTTTCAAGCAGCCACAAACCCGGATAAGTCCAATCTATCCCGGTTTCTTGCCCGGAACGGTTCAGGACGTAGGTCAAAAAGTGGTTTCTAAACTTTTGATGGTGGCCGTATAGTTCGCCATCACTAGCCACGATATTTAAGTCATCCCTTTGGTTGGACAAACTGTTCCTGACAGTACTGAGGAAATAATCTCCATTTTCTGTTGCCTGGGGAATAAAGCTGACCATTGTGCTCAGGTCCTGGCGGTAAGGGAAAACTACGAAAGGCGGGCGGCCTCCAGGCAATTGAATGTAATAAGGTCCGGGTTTTGCTTCAAGGGCTTGTACTTGCCAGGGGGCTAAAATCACAAATTTCAATCCGTGGTCAGACAAAACGCACAAAGTTTCCATATCAACTGCGGCTTCAGGCAGCCACATCCCCGCTGGTTGATGACCAAAGCGAAAAACAAATTCATCGATCCCCCACCTGACCTGGGTTACCTTATCCTGATAATTCGCCAAGGGCAGGATCGTGTGGTTGTAGCTTTGCGCCATGCCATTGCCAACACCAAATTTTTCAAAGTTACCAATTTCCTGTTCCACGATCTGTCTGGCAACATCAGGTCGATACGCCTGCATCCAGGAGAATAAGGTTGGTCCCACATTGAAACTGATCTTGGCGAAGTTTCCAGCTTCAGCGTTCTGTTCGTAGCACTCGGCTGAGATTTTTTCATTCCAGTTACAAAACGGCTCGCAGCCTCTTTCCGCAGGAATATAGTTGGAAATTGGATCTTCTCTTGGTGGTTGATAAAAATGGCCGTGAATGCATAAATTCATAATTGGGTCTTCATCCCTTCAAATAAGATATTTTGTGTTTCATCCTGGCTGGGTTGATTTCAAATATTCTTGACATACTGTCCAAAGCACAAGTGCGATTTTCAGATAAATAATCCATCCAATACACGTTGATGAGCGGCTTCTTCATGCGGTTTTCAACCATTTGGGTGAAATAGCTGTATTGGACGGGTGTAATGTTGAGAAATTTAACTTTTTTGTTGATTTCCTGACCAACCAAGCTGACTACTTCACGATAACTGAGGTGCTCCGGTCCGCCGACTTCGATGATCTGGTCAACTGTCTCACTCATATCCAGGGACCAAACCAGCGCTGTAACCAGATCTTCTACCCACAACGGTTGCAGTAAAACGCCACCATCACCAGGCAGAAAATAGAATCCCAGACCTTTTTTGATCAGGCCTGCAATTGATTCAGTAAAATGGTCCCCTTCCCCAAACAACCAGCTGCTTCGAATAATGGTGTAGTGAAGCCCGGAATTTTGCAGGATTGCTTCAGCTCTTCCGTTTGCTTTCAACAATCCATAGGCGGAGTTGCGGTCGGCACCCAGATGACTCAGGTAATAAAATCGTTGGACACCCGCCTCTTTTGCAATATTCGTAAAGGTTTCAAGATAACGAACTTCGAAACGGCTGAGATCAGCCTGGGAACCTTCTTGCTCTATTCCAGCCAGGTGGAAAACGGTGTCAACCTTATTAAAAGCTGTTCGCAAGCTCCCCCTGTCTTCAAGAGAGCTCAATACAACATCGTAGGTTTTGCCTTGGGGAAGTGTTTTGTCATCAGATCCCGGAAAAATCAGCAAGCGATAATCCAAAGAATTCGCTTCCAATTTTTCCACCAGTCTACTACCGATGAAACCGGTGCTACCGGTGATAAGAATCATGCCGGCTATTATAGCAGAAAAGTAGATTTGGCATAGTACTTGCACTATAAGATGTAGCAAAAACGTTCGATTGGATGCGGATATGGATAAGAAAATTGGCTTTCACTACTTTCAAGATCTGAATCATTATCAGACCAGAGACCTGGCACTTTGGCAGCCTGAGTTGGAATCGCTTCAGGCTGGTTGGTTGGTTCTAAAAGCCAGCCCCTCTTATGCCATCCCGGAAGAATTTGTAACCGGTATGGTCAATTCAGGTATTCAACCCATCATTCACTTCGATTTCGCAGTTAATTCAGATGTAAGGGCAGAAGACCTGCGCATCTTGTTATCCTCTTACGCAAAATGGGGAGTCAAGTACGTGATCTTCTTCGATAAGCCCAACATGAAATCAGCCTGGGTGAAGGATTCCTGGTCTCAAGGCGATCTGGTGGAACGCTTCCTTGATCGCTACTTACCTTTTGTTCGGGCTGCTGAGCAAAATGGTCTCATCCCGGTTTTTCCTCCTTTGCAACCTGGTGGAGATTACTGGGATCTCTCCTTCTTGAAAAAAGTTCTGGATTTAGTCAAACAACGTCGTTCCCTCGATTTTGTTTCAAACCTCCACATTGCAGTTAGTTCGCAAACGTTCAACCACCCCCTTAGTTGGGGAGCTGGCGGGCAGCGAAATTGGAAAGTGCCCAGACCTTACTCCAAAACCGAATTGGGCGAAGAGGATCATATCGGGTTCAATACCTGGCAGTGGTACGCGGATCTGGTCCACAGCATCCTCAACATTGATCCAAAAATGTTCTTATTCTATTTTGGCAGTTCTGACACTCGCAGTAGTGTCCTTGATCCATCAGTTACCTTTGAAGAATTGATTGATTTTGCCCTCAGCCCAGCCGAAGAAGCTGGAAGAGTAGCAGATCAAAAAAGGAATATTCTGGGTTGTCTCTTCTGGATCCTGAGTTCAAACGAAGAAAACAAAGAAGGCACTACAGCGTTCTTTGATGTGAATGGCAAGCCTAAACATGCTGCCATTCCAGCTTATAAACAAAAGATCGAACATACCAGAAAACAAAAACTCGAATACGTTGTTGCAGATAAGTTGGCAGAGTGGATTTACCCCATCGACCATTACTTATTGCTGCCGTCCTATGAATGGGGCATCCCGGAAAACACACTTGACCGTATTCGCCCGATCATCAGAGACTCACGCCCCACCATCGGCTTTTCTTTGATTGAAGCCACAAATGCCCGCAAGGTCACCATCTGGAATGAGAATGGTGCCTTTAGCTCCCAAGATATTGATATATTACGAGAGGCCGGCTGCCTGATTGATGAACAAATCATCAACAGCGTCGGGATCCCTGTCTGAACTGAAGGAGAATCAGATGAATATGAACCAGTACCAAAATAGTAATCAGTCCAACCAGCGCACACCAAAAATTGTCGTTATCGGCCTTGGAGGCGGCGGCTCCAATGCTGTCAACCGCATGATCGAAAGCGGCATGCAAGGCGTAAACTTTGTTGCGGCTAATACAGACGCGCAGGCTTTGGCAACCAATCTGGCACCTGACAAGATCCAACTTGGGCCCAAATTGACGCGCGGCTTAGGCGCAGGAGGACTGCCCACGGTGGGTGAATCCGCTGCTGAAGAAAGTAACAAAGAGCTCGCAAGACTCCTTCAAGGCGCTGATATGGTTTTCCTTACAGCTGGAATGGGCGGTGGTACCGGTACAGGCTCAATCCCGATTGCAGCTAAAACCGCAAAAGCCTGTGGAGCGGTAACCGTTGCCATTGTCACCAAACCTTTCTCGTTTGAATTGGGCCGGCGTCAATCCAACGCAGTTTCGGGCCTGGAGAAGCTCCAGGAATATACTGATACCTTAATCGTTATTCCTAATGACAAACTCCTGGAAATCGCCCCACGTGATTTGCCGCTTGAATTGGCCTTTACGTTGGCTGATGATGTGCTCAGGCAGGGTGTCCAAGGTATTTCTGAGTTGATAACAGAAACTGGTCTGATCAATGTTGATTTCTCCCACATCAAAAACATCATGACACGCGGCGGCGGCGCTTTGATGTCTATTGGAACCGGGAGCGGTCCGGACAAGGTCCATCAAGCTAT
>JAQVUC010000039.1 GCA_028699715.1 Anaerolineaceae bacterium
CCGCTCAAACGCGCTATCCAGCGTGAGATCCAGGACCCCCTGGCGCTGAAAATCCTGGCGGGTGAGTTCTTGGATGGCGACACGATCAAAATCGACCTGGTTGGCGGGGGTTTGAACTTTACAAAAGCATAAAAATTTGTTGACCGTAAGGCGGAGTGGCAGGCAAGAGCACCACTCCGCCTTTTTATTTATGGGTCGTTCGGGGGAACAGGGGAAACGCAGCGAAAACCGAAGCCAATTTTGTGCTCCCTGGGATCATGGTCAGTTGTGTAGGCTATGCGCGTCAGTTTCCAGCCATAATCAAACCCACCCCCATGCACGACCTTTGTGCCACCCTGCTCCGGACCCTGGGGATTGATCTCAGGGCTGTTTGAATAATAGTCCTGGTGATACCAATCGGCAGTCCATTCCCAGACGTTGCCTGCCAGGTCCATCACCCCAAAAGGTGACGCGCCTTCAGGGAAAGAGCCCACTGCAGCCGTATCTCCCAAACACAGTTGGCCGGTGTTCTCATCCAGCGTGTTGGCCTTGCCGCAATCAGGGGTTTCGTTGCCCCAGGGATAAACGCGGTTGTCATCAGTGCGTGCCGCCCGCACCCATTCAGCTTCGGTTGGCAATCTTCCTCCCCCCCATTCGCAGTAATCGCTGGCTTCAAACCACGAAACCGCCACTCTGGGGTAGTCCGCATAGTCAGGGTCAGTATAGTAATCCTGGCGGGTGGCGGAGTGTTGATAGTAAGGTTCGGCGCAAGCCCCATCCATCACACACAAGGCGTATTGCGCGTTTGTAACTTCAAATTTGTCAATAAAGTATGCATCGAGAGTTACCTGATGCAGAGGCAGTTCGTCTGCCAAACAAGAAAAACCGGCATTGTTGGTTTCGTCACAGCCTATCCAAACCTGACCCGCCGGAATTTCGATCATGGGCATGTTGTCAGTTTCCCGCACTTGGGTTGTGCTTGTTTCAGAGCTTATTGTTGGATTTTGTTCAGTAGCAGGTTTTGAGGTGGTTAAAGGATCAGGATTGGTTTGTGTTTCTGTCAAGATTTCTGTGGGTAAAGCAGTCGCAATTGGCTGATCAGGTGAAGGAGTTTTATCAATGTCTTGAACTGAACAAGCTGAGAGGATCAGCAAGACAAACAGCATGATCATCCAAAATCGGTTTTGGCGCTTCATGCTTTCAATTATAGCTGTTGAAACTTCTCAGCCATTCCTATTATTTAAAAGAGCTGCTCATTTTGAAGAATAAATTCCTACGAGATTGTCTCCAGGAATCTCGCTGAGATAGCAGTGATATCTTCATCGATCGTGATGCCGCCCCAGGGGTCATTCTGTTTGACCACGTTCACCACAACGATATTGGCTCCATTAAAGACCGCGCTGCGGGCTTCCCGTAAATCCACGCCCCCGGCCGCCGATATAAACACGTCGTATTTGCTGCGGATGCGGTTGATCTGCCGATAGCGGATCATCTTATTGCGGTTGCTTTCTTCATCCCGCCCGCGGTGGATTACGACTACATCAGGCTGGGTATAGAAGGGGCGCAGCACCTGTAGAGGCTCCTCCACGCCCAGCATATCGATCATCGAGAGGATACCATATTGTTTGCAGCGCTCCACAAACAAACGCAGGGTCTCAACCGGCGCCAGACCTAAAGCCGTTACCGCCTTCGCGCCAGCCTGAGCCGCCATATCCACTTCACCTAGCGCGCCATCCGAAACTTTGATGTCAGCCACAACAATACCAGGCCAGGACCTGGCAAGCAATCTCAGACCAGCCATACCCTCCCGTTTTACAAAAGGTGTCCCAGCCTCGATCATGATGCGAGGGTCTGGGACGATTCTTGGCAGGATGGCTCTGGCTAGCCTCAAATCATCATTGAAGGCAAGCTGCAGATAACGGACGTTGTTATCCAACATGGTCGTTTCCGGTTTTGGTCACTTCTGTGATGGTTTGAGCGACTGTTCCCAGATCAGAGGGCAGGAAAAGCACGATCTTTTCGGATGGATCGGAAGAGATATCGCGAATGGTTTGCAAGGTGCGCAAATGAAGAGCGCCAGGTGTGGCGGCAAGGATTTCCGCGGCATCACGCAAGTTCTCAGACGCGCTCAGTTCACCTTGTGAGGCAATGATCATCGCCCGGCGTTCCCGTTCAGCTTCGGCCTGGCGGGCCATGGCGCGTTTCATCTCAGCCGGCAGCTCGATCTCCTGGATCTTGATGCTTTCAATATCGACGCCCCAACTGTCGGTTTCGGTATCGACGATTTCTTTGATCGATTCAGCGATTTGTTCACGCTCGGTCAATACAGCATCCATCTCATTGTTGCCGATCACATCCCTGAGGGCTGCCTGAGTGTATTGCCGGATTGCAAAAACGTAATCTTCGATTTTGATGATGGCGGCTTCAGGGTCGACGACCTTGAAGTAGACCACAGCATTGACCAGAAGGGAGATATTATCCCGGGTCATCACTTCCTGTCGGGGAACTTCAGCCGTCATGATGCGCATGTCAACCGTCTGCATGCGTTGAATAACGGGAATCAAAATATTTAAACCAGGGTTCCTGATACCAGAAAATTTACCCAGGGTAAAGACGACACCGCGTTCAAACTCATCCAGGATGCGGATGCTACGCATTAAGATCACCAGAACAATAAAAATTAGAGGCGCCAGACAGACAAGTAGCCAGCTCTGTTCAAATAATTCTTCCATTTTTTCCTCCGGAATCTATTAATTAAATTGTAACGCAAGCAGCTCTTGCCGACCTGATATAATATAAGGTTGAAAAGGAACCCTTGCCAAAAGGGTCTTAACTGGAGGTTTTTTTATGGAAATTACCTGGTATGGAAACTCTTGCTTTCGCATCTCAGAACGCGGTTTTGCTAATGTTGTCACTGATCCCTTTGATTCAGCTGTTGCCGGATACAATCCTCTGAAATTGAAAAGTGAAATTGTCACGGTAAGCTGCAACGATCTTGCTCACAACAATGTCAGTGTGGTCAAAGGCAATCCTTTTGTGATCGAAGGTCCGGGTGAGTACGAACGCGGCGGTGTTTTCATCACAGGCATCCAAACAACTGCCTTCAAGCCAGAAAAAAATGATTTACGCAATACGATTTACGTGTTTGACTATGGGAATATCACCATCCTGCACCTGGGACAAACAAATATCGTCCCAAGCCAGACCATGGTGGAAGAACTTGGGAATATCAACATCGCTCTTGTGCCAGTCGGCGCCAGCGGAGGGCTGAATGCCTCCAAAGCGGCAGAAGTCATCAGCATGTTGGAACCCAACATTGTTATTCCGATGCAATATGAAACTCCTTACTCCAAACTTTCGCTTGACCCATTGAGCAAGTTCTTAAAGGAAATGGGCCTGACGGAACTGGAAACCATGGAGAGTTTTAAGATAGCGCCTTCGGGTAATTTTGGTGAAGATGGCATCCAGGTCATAGCCCTGGATCCCAAATTGATGTCTGCATAGAAAAATGGTAAAGCTCATTCTGACCTGGAACATCAAACCCGGCCGGGAACAGGACTATTTCAGTTTTGTTCTCAGGGAATATTTGCCCCAGATCAACAAGTTCGGCTTCGAAGTGACCGATGCCTGGATCACTGTCTACGGCGAGCAGCCCCAGGTGCTACTGGGCGCGGTTGTTTCTTCGCTGAGTAAGGCACGGCAATTGATCAGCTCTGAAGAGTGGAACCAGTTAAATGAGCAGTTACTGGACTATGTCGATGATCTGGAAGTGAAACTGACCGAACATAAAGGTGGTTTTCAATTCTAAATGCCGGCTTTTCAACTCAACTTACTGCAGTGGTACGACGAAAACGCCAGGGAGCTCCCCTGGCGTTCTGATCCCAAACCCTACAAAGTCTGGCTGTCTGAAATCATGCTGCAGCAGACCCGGGTCGAAACTGTACTCCCCTATTTTGAACGTTTTCTTGAGCGCTTTCCGGATATAGGCAGTTTGGCATCAGCCTCCCAGGAAGAGGTTTTGCGCCTCTGGGAAGGTTTGGGTTATTACAGCCGGGCGCGCAACCTGCACAAGGCCGCGCAAGTTGTGATGAGCGACCTTTCCGGGCAGTTGCCTGCCAGTGCGGCGAGTTTAGAGAAGCTGCCAGGAATAGGCAAATACAGCGCCGCCGCGATCGCCTCGATTGCCTATGGCGAGCCAGCAGCAGCTGTGGATGGCAACATCAAACGCATCTATGCCCGCTTGCTCAACCTGCAGGAAGCCCTGGGAAGCAGTGGTTTTGAGCAAAAGGTACAAAGCTACGCGCAAGAAGTGCTTCCAAAAAATAGGCCGGGTGACTTCACACAGGCTTTAATGGATCTGGGCTCCCTGCTCTGCCTGCCCAAGCAGCCCCAGTGCCAGGTTTGTCCGATCAGCGCAAGCTGCCTGGCTTACCAGCACAATACGCAAAACAGCCTGCCGTTTAGAGTAAAAAAAGCGCCCCTGCCCCACTACACCGTTTGCGCGGCGGTGATCATCAAAGCCGGTCAGGTGCTCTTGAAGCAGCGGGAGCAGCAGGGTATGCTCGGTGGCCTGTGGGAATACCCGGGCGGGAAAATAGAGAACAGTGATCAGGATCTGACAGACTGCCTGAGGCGGGAGTTGGAACAAAAAACAGGGCTAAAAATTGCGGTCGGTGAAAAGATCGGGCTCTTTCCCCACAGCTACACCCACTTCAAAATTAGCTTGCACTCTTTTTACTGCGATACCAATAAAGCGCTCCCAGCGGTTTTACCCAGGAATTTTACCTGGGTGCCATTGGAAGACTTAAAAGATCACCCTATGGGCAAAGTCGCCCGCCAGATTACGGATTTAATTACAAAATAAAAAGCAAATTTTTACCGATATTTGCCTGAAATAACTGCTGAAAAGCGGAAGTAGTTAGGTCCCAAATTGCCGGTCGCCCGCGTCTCCAAGCCCTGGCAAGATAAAGCCGTGTTCATTCAGGCCTTCATCAATCGCCGCGATGTGAATTGGAACATCCGGGTGCGCCTCATGCAAACGCGCGATCCCCTCCGGAGCAGCAATAATTCCCATAAATTTGATTTTCCTGACTCCCCACTTCTTGAGGATATCCACAGTTGCCACAGCTGAACCGCCGGTTGCCAGCATAGGGTCAAGCACGAGACAAACCGAAACAGTTGGTTCAACCGGAAGTCGATTGTAATAAGCGACCGGTTTGAGAGTGCGTTCATCCCGGTAGAGCCCGATGTGCCAGACTTCAGAACCCGGCATCAGTTCCCAAACGCCTTCCACCATACCCAGCCCTGAGCGCAAGACTGGCACCAAACCGATCCGTTCCATCAAAGCAGCCCCCTTTGCCATGCGCAGGGGCGTTTGCACCTCGACATCCCTGATGGCAAGATCAAGCGTGGCTTCATAAGCCAGCATGGCCGCGATCTCCCGGACCAGTTCCCGGAATTTCTTGGAATCGGTGTTGACATCCCGTAGGATCGATAATTTTGTAATGACAAGAGGGTGGGTTGAGGGGAAAACGTTTTTCATTTACTTATTCCTCCAATGGTGATTGAACAGTTTGATGATGGAATATGTCCATAGTATAAGACTAATAGCCAAGAAAAGTAGAAACCAGTCCATTTCAGCTTTTAGTCGGAAATATCCGCAGAGCAGGCTGAAAAGCAAAGCCAGGAGGTGGCTCACTACGACGCTCCAATGCAGCTGCTTGATGAAACTCAAGCGCTTTGAACCCAAAACAAACAGCGCCGTCAAGCTGCTGTCCAGGACAACGCCAAAAGCTAAAAACCAAAGCCAAAATTCAACTCCACCGCGCAGAAATACGCCAATGCAGCCGATGAGAAAAAGTAAGTAAGCTATGACATAGAGCAGCATAAGATCTTTCGTGTTTTCGCGGCTTGCTTTCCTTTGGCCTCTTTGCTTATGGTTTGAACCTGGGCTTGATTATAACTTCTCTCTGTCAAAGCCAGGAAAAGAGTCAAAATTGGAATAAGCATGCAGTACAATTACAAAATGCAATATGTGATTGATGGACACAACCTGATCCCACAGGTCAGAGGGTTGACCCTGAGCGACATCGATGACGAAGAGTCTTTGATTGATGTGCTGGTACCTTTCTTGCGGGCCAGGAAATCGCGCGCGATGGTCTTTTTTGACCGGGCGGGAGTTGGTCAGGCGGGCCAACGCAATTATGGATTGGTCAAAGCCTTTTTTGTGGCCGCACCGGCGACCGCGGACGATGCCATTGCGGATTACTTTCGTCAATTGGGTGGCTCAGCCCGGAACCTGACCCTGGTCAGTTCTGACCGCATGGTCCAGGCAGCTGCCAGAGCTGCTCACGCCAGCGTTCTTTCCAGCCAGGAGTTTTCAAGCCAACTTAAAAGCTACTACGCTCAATCTCCGGCTGAAAGCCCACAGGAGCGGGAACTGAGCCCGGAAGAGATCAAGCAGTGGGAAGAGCTTTTCAATCAATACGGATCTATGCCGCCTGACGGCATGAGTCCCTGATTTTTCCAATTCCAAGCAATTTTTATACAATATTTATAGAATTGAGCAAATTTTAAGTCCAGTTCCATTGTCAATGTCCGGGGCAGCGACTATAATTTAACCTTGTACAAAAGGTAATGCAAGCAGAGTCAGGAGAAGACGACGCTCAAACCACTTGCGCTGCTGCCTGACCGGAAAAAACATTGATGACTTCTAAAACAAAAGTTCCTGCCAATTATTTGTTACCTGTGGTGCTCTTATCACTTGTACTTCTGCTTGCGCTAAGCGCTTGTCAAAGCACACAGGTTCCCGAAGCGACACCCACTGAAACTGCCATTCCAACTAAGCCGGCTCCAACATCGACCCCAACCAGCTTGCCCAGCCCAACGCCCACGCTTGCTCCATTGAAAGTTAGTGTCGATGCGGTATTGCCTGCCGAACTGCAAGCCGCGGTCAAACTCCCATCCGGAACAGCGGCTGCTGAGAACAAAAAAGAAGCTGATATTGCCATCGAAACTGTCAGCAATATCCTTGAGTACGCCTACCAGGACAACTGGGTATATGTGCTTGTGGCTCCCTTCTTCACGGTTGAAGATGACGTTAGCTTAAGCGAATTGCGTACCATGCTGACTGATCCTCTTGAAGAGGGTAAAAATCAGGCCCCAGTAATCAAAGTCTTTTCTTCAGATGTCAGCACAATCCAGTATTTATTGAAATTGAAAAACCCGACATCCTCGTTTCACTTGATTGACGAGCCGCAGACTGTTCCCCTTGAGGAAACAGATTCAGACTACTGGATGATCCTCCCCTTTGATAAGCTCCAGCCGGAGTGGAAGGTGCTCTCGATCGATGGCAAGAGCCCCCTGGATGACAATTTTGATCCAAGAGCATATGCCCTCACTCTGCCTTACGGCGTCAGACTGCTCAATCAAAAAGCTGACCCTGCTGCGGAGATATTGGATTCCTTGGTGCTTGAAAGCAACTACCAACCCGATCACCTCACCAGCCTGATCATGACCGGCGTCACGGCAATGGCCAGGGATACCGCCTATGAGATGGAAATGGAAGGGGTTCTCTACCCCGGCACATTCATCCGCGACACAATGCGGGCGGCGGACTTGACTCATATCAGCAATGAAGTCTCTTTTTTTGAAGACTGCCGTTTCCCTGACCCAGATTATCTTGGTTTCCTGTTTTGCAGTAATCCTGAATACATTGACCTATTGGTCGATTTGGGGGCGGATATCATCGAGCTGACGGGCAACCACAACAATGACGTACGCGCGCTTTACAAGGTCGATTCGGTCCCCTTTACGCTGGATCTTTACCGGCAGAATGAGATGCAGTGGTATGCCGGCGGCACGGATCTAAGCTCCTCACAAGCAGCCTTGAAAATTGAACACAATGGAAACAAGCTGGCTTTCATCGGTTGCAATTCTTACGGACCGGAAATGGCCTGGGCAACGGAAGAAAACAGCGGCGCGGCCCCCTGCCAGGATTTTGCCTGGATGAAAGAAGCCATTTTCAACCTGAAGCAGGAAGGCTATCTGCCAATTGTGACCCTCCAGTTTCAGGAGGATTATCTCCCAAACGCCACAAAAGTGGCTATCCAGGATTTCAGACCGCTGGCTGAAGCCGGAGCTGTGATTGTCAACGGCAGCCAATCCCATGTTGCTAAAGCCATGGAGTTTTATGCCGGCGCTTTCGTGCACTACGGCTTGGGCAACCTTTTCTTCGATCAACCCGGTTTTTACATCACCTACGATAGTATTATGCAGAAACATTTTTTCTACCAGGGACAGCACATCAACACCCAGCTGCTTACCCTCACGCT
>JAQVUC010000040.1 GCA_028699715.1 Anaerolineaceae bacterium
AATCCAGGCATCAATACTTTCCCGGAGCAATCGATCACATTTTCTGATTCGTATTTCCCAAGCAGATCTTCTTCAAGGCCTGTCTCGACGATTTTATCTGCGAGAACGGCTACGGCACCGGGTTCAAAGATGCGATAATGCGCATCCATGGTCAAAACCACGGCGTTTTTTAATAAATAGTCTACCTTTTGCATCCCAATCCTTTCACTTGCTTAGATAAATTTATTGCGGATCAAATCCAGCCCAACATTCAATGCCCAGCGTTTGGCATCTCCGGGAGGTCCCCAATAAATCCTTTGATATTCTTCTGTATTTTGGTCATCCAGTAAAGCAATATACAATTCTTGTTGATCATTATGTGGAGTCAATACGATCCCTAAAACCAAATCTGCCTGTTTTTTCTCGCGGTATTCGTACATCAAGGTTTTGATGGTTTCATGACCAATGTTGACATCCAAAAGTTCACCGGACAAGTTTTCCGGTCCCAAATGTTCAGAAAGTGCCTGAAATATGATTCCTTCTGTTCCGGTTTCGATGACTGATAACTTGAGCGCGTGTTCCCGTAATAATCGGGAAATGACAGATTGGATCGTATCTTCATTTTCTCCAAAAATCGCGTTCCTTAATTTTTGGCGGATTTCGAGCAAGACCGGCTCCATCATCTTTTGGGCTTCTTCAGTTGAGTGGGCTTTTGCTGTGACCCGAACATCAGTTTGACCTGGATGAGCCAACAATCCAACGGTTGGATTGTTCAGGGTTTCCATTTCACCAATTATTTCATCAATGCTGGATTCTCCCAAAGAGATGGTATGAATCACCCAGGGCAGGATGATTTCATCCTGGAGGTTGTAGCGCTTCTTCAGGTAACTGACCACAAAATTGTTCATCAGGTGTTCCATTTCACGTGGGACACCAGGAAGCGAAATCAGCGTTTTGATGCCTAATTCCACCGCGAAGGCCGGCGCTGTGCCGACTTCGTTGCGGATTGCAATGGCATTTTTAGGCAAAAAAGCTTGGCGTTTGTTGTTTTCGGTAGGTACGCGGTCAAAGAATTTATATCTCTCTGAAATTTGATCCCAAAGTTCTTCCTTATACTCCAATGGGACGTTAAAAGTGTCTGCCACTGCCTGGCGGGTGGGGTCGTCAACTGTGGGTCCGAGGCCACCAGTTGTAATGACTATGTCCGCTCGCATAAGGGCTTCTTGTAAAGTGGTTGTGATCCGTTTGATATTATCGCCAACGGTGGTGAGGCGATATAGATCAACGCCTATGTCTCGTAAAGAGCGGGCGATGAAACGTGAATTTGTGTCTTGTATTTCACCTAAGAGAAGTTCTGTGCCGATCGTAACAATTTCTGCTACCGTCATTTATGAATCCTTATGGAATTATTTCTCGTTGAATACATCCGAGATAGTTCAGATTATTTTATCTTAAAATCACTGTTAAGAGTTGCCAGAGACAATTTAATATTAGAATGTCTAAAGGGTATACTGTTCTAATGAGTAAAAAATCCGGTTATCGAAAATCATTGGGGTCCTGGGGAGAGGACTATGCCGTAAGCTGGTTGGCAGCCAAGGGTTACCATTTGATTGAGAAGAATTACCACAGCCGCTATGGTGAAATTGATTTGATCATGAAAGCTGATGGGCATCTGACAGCCATAGAAGTTAAAACCCGCAAGTCTGATGCTTATGGGATAGCTGAATTTAGCATCACAAAGAAGAAATACCTGGCTATCCAAAAAACGATGCAGGTCTACTTTGAATCAAAACCTGAGTTTGACGGTCAGTGGCAGCTTGATGTTATCGTGATCGAAGCGGCCAACTCCAAAGAACCTGTAGTTTTGCATTACGAAAACGTCAATCTGGAATATTTGAATGAGTGAATTAAAGCAGAATTTGATCATGCTGATCGGTCCGACAGCGTCTGGTAAAACAAGCCTGGCTATCCAGCTTGCTGAAAGACTGTCAAGCGAAATCATATCCGCCGATTCGCGTTACTTGTACCGGCAGTTGAATATTGGCACAGCGAAACCAACAAACGAAGAACTTTCACGTGTAAAACACCACCTGATAGATTGCGCGGATCTGGATCAACCCTGGAGCATTGGAGAGTATAAGAAAGCAGCTGAAGCAGTCATTCGCCAATTGAATGAGGAAAATAAAATCCCCATTCTATCGGGCGGTACAGGCCAGTACATCCGGGCAATCAGTCAGAACTGGCAGATCCCTGAATTTGAAGCCGATCACCAATTGAGAGAGTCGATCGAAAAGACAGGCAATCAAATCGGTTTTGAGAAGCTATTTGAGGAATTAGCCATTCTGGACCCAGAAGCGGCAAAATTCATCGATTTTCAGAACCACAGGCGAGTTATACGGGCTTGGGAAGTGATCCTCAGCACCGGTATGCGCTTTTCGGAATTGAGAACAAAGGATGATTCTCCCTATCATCTTTTGACGCTTGGATTGGAGTGGCCGCGCAATTTACTTTATGAGCGAATTGACCAACGGGTGGAAGAAATGATTGGACAAGGATTTGTAGAAGAAGTCCAGACTTTACTCGATCAAGGCTACCACAAGGATCTGATCAAAATGCGCGTTATTGGCTACAGCGATTTGATTGAGTTTCTTGATGGAAAAATTTCACTGGATGAAGCTATCCGATTGATCAAAAGCAACACCCATAAATTTGTCCGCCGACAAGCGAATTGGTTTAAACCGACCGATCCAAAAATTCACTGGCTTAACGCACAAGATCCAGCTATTCTGGAAAAAACGCTGGATCTTGTAAAAGACTATTTTGGTTCAGATTTTACGCACCGAGCATAGGAATGCCCTGGTTCTTTTCCACCGGGGTGGGGAAGATTGCGGCAAATTCCTCAGCTGAAAGTGTTTCAACCTCCAACAATTTTTCGGCAACTTCTACCAGTTTGTCCTGGTGTTGGGTCAGGATCTCTTTAGCTTTGTTGTAGGCTTGACTTACGATCTCCTGCACTTCGCTGTCAATGCTTTGAGCCACAAGTTCGGAATAATCTCTTTGTTCCGAGATTTCCCGGCCAAGGAACACGAGCTCTTCTTTTTGCCCGTACACCATCGGTCCCAATTTATCACTCATGCCAAGGCGGGTGACCATCTTACGAGCTAGTTTTGTGACTCTTTCAATATCATTTGAGGCACCAGAAGTGATGTCATCAAACATGATCTCTTCAGCTGCCCTTCCACCCAATAGAGTCACCATCTCAGAGAAAATTTTCTTTTTGGATTCCAAAACCCGGTCTTCAATAGGCAGGGACATGGTGAATCCACCAGCCATACCACGGGAAATGATTGAAACCTTTTGAACCGGATCGCCTTCAGGAAGCGAAGTTGTCACAATAGCGTGACCAGCCTCATGGTAAGCGATGATTTTCTTTTCGTTCGGATTAATCAAACGGCTTTTCCTTTCCGGTCCGGCAATGACTCTTTCAATTGACTCCTCAAATTCAGAGCGGGTAATGATCTTTTTGTTGCGGCGCGCGGCTAAAATGGCAGCCTCGTTGACCAGGTTCTCAAGGTCAGCGCCTACAAAGCCCGGAGTAGAACGGGCAATTTCGCCCAAATCTACACTTGAATCAATCGGTTTTCCTTTTGCGTGAACTTTCAATATTTCTTCCCGTCCGTTTTTGTCAGGTCGGTCCAACATGACCCTGCGGTCAAAGCGGCCAGGACGCAAAAGCGCCGGGTCCAAAATATCAGGGCGGTTTGTGGCGGCAATGACGATCACATTAGTGTCGGTGTCAAAACCGTCCATCTCAACCAGTAATTGGTTAAGAGTCTGTTCACGCTCATCGTGACTTCCACCTAAACCAGCACCACGGTGACGGCCGACGGCATCAATTTCGTCAACAAAGACGATACAAGGAGAATGTTTTTTGGCTTCATCAAAAAGATCTCTCACCCGACTGGCGCCGACCCCAACAAACATTTCTACAAATTCAGAACCAGAAATGGAGAAAAATGGCACGCCAGCTTCTCCAGAAACTGCTTTAGCCATCAAGGTTTTCCCGGTACCAGGAGAGCCCACCAGCAAAACGCCTTTGGGGATTCGAGCTCCCAAGGCAATGAACTTCTGGGGTTCTTTTAAGAATTCAACCACTTCCTGAAGTTCTTCTTTGGCTTCATCCACACCAGCCACATCCGCGAAAGTCACAGTGGGGTGCTCACCAGTGAGCATCTTGGCTTTGGATTTACCAAAAGCCATAGCGGCATTGTTTGACCCTTGCGCCTGTCTGAAGAAGACAAACAGCAAAAAACCCATCAGGATGAATGGCAAAAAGTTCAACAAGAGTGTTAAGGCATTCGTCCAAAAACCTGGCAATACAATGTCAATATCCAGTTCCGGATCACGCAATTTTTCAGGTGAAACACCCAGAACGACCAGTTGATCGATCAGACCGCTGTTTGGATCCTTGGCTGAGACAGTGGCAGCTTTGTCAGTCAGGTCTTTGTAGGTAACGTAAATATCGTCACCCTCGACTTCAATTTTTGCTACCTGGTCGGCCTCAATATCAGCAGCAAGCTGGTTGATAGGGATGGTTTGCGTCCCAAAGGCTTGTTGTTGTACTCCATAGAACACCATCGCGACGATCGAAAAGAGCAAGAGCGCCGAGATGAAAAAAGATTGATTTCGTGTTTTCAATACTACCTCCGTGTTGAGGACGTAATTAAACGCCAACTTTAGATTATACCAATAAGCAATGAGTTGCTTTGCTGAGAACCCACCCTGTAGGTGCTTTCTGATGCAATTCTAATAATCGCCCAAAGTGGCGTTTTCGTGGCAGTGTCCACAACCAACATTCGGATCCCTGACAGGTTGGTGGACTTTTGAGCAGTAGGCCTTCACTTTGATTCTGTTTTTGAATAGGAATTTATGAATGAATACCGAGTAAACCAGGTTCTCGCAGGAGTTGTTTCTTAAATAATCCGGTAAGGGGCAATCTTTACAGAAACTGGAATTCCAAATTTTTTTATCCTCGGGATTGCTCAAAGCCCGACATTCCTCAAAATTACGGCCGCGATAGTAATCTGCATAAAAGAATTTACATTCGCGGCCATCTGGGATTTTCATAAAAAATTAAACCCGGGTCAGATACTCACCAGTACGGGTATCCACGCGGATGATATCACCCGTATTGACAAAGGCCGGCACCTGCACCTTTAATCCGGTGTCAGTGATCACTGGCTTGGTCAGACCTGTGGCGGTGTTACCTCTGGCAGCAGGATCGGCTGTAACAACTTCCAAATCCACACTGGTTGGTAGTTCAACATCCAGTGGTTCGTTGCCAAAAAAGGTCAGTTTTACATCCATATTTTCTTTCAAAAAGCCTTCATATT
This sequence comes from Anaerolineaceae bacterium, assembly GCA_028699715.1. Lineage (GTDB taxonomy): Bacteria > Chloroflexota > Anaerolineae > Anaerolineales > Anaerolineaceae > Mesolinea. Next base: position 5,373 of record JAQVUC010000040.1, read on the forward strand.
CAGTAACGAGAGAAGCTGGAACTGTGGGTTGTTCAAACGTGTCCGTGTCCATAAAGTAGAAGAAATTCTCATCCCGGTACAAGTACTGTACATTGTGGTAATCCAGGCGAATATCCTGAACCCGATCACTTGAAATAAATGTCATATCGAGTGTTGTACCTTTGCGTAAGTCACGGGCTTTGATCCGAATAGTAGCTGAACCGCGTCCAGGCTTGTTGTGTGAATATTCCAGAACCTTGTAAAGGTTGCTGTCGAGTTGAAAAGTTACGCCTTTTCTCAGTTCATTGACGTCAATCATAAAATACCTCTTTCATCCTTGAAACATAACCCACGAATTATAGCCGAAGTCAGGGCACATTACAAATAATTTTCAATTTTTTCAGTATCTATGTTGAGGGTTTTCGGTTATAACAAGTATAAATTTTATTGCCGTACTAAGAAATTGGAGATTTTATGATCCAAATTATTGAAGTAACCAGTAAGTCTTTGCAAAAAGAATTCGTTGAGTTCCAATATTCTCATTACAAAGACTGCCAATATTTTGTTCCACCATTCAAGTCTGATATTTACACCATGATGAACAAAAAGAAACATCCTTTCTATGAGCATTCAGACTCTGATTTTTTCCTGGCGAAAAGAGGCGGCCAGGTGGTGGGTCGGATAGCCGCTCTTGAAAACAAACCTTTCAATCAATATCATGGCACAAAAGACAGTGAATTTTATCTGTTTGAATGTATCAACGATCAGGAAGTTGCCAATTCCTTGTTTGATACAGTGGCGCAGTGGTCAAAAGCTCGAAATCTCAATCGTATTGTGGGACCCAAGGGTTACGGTCCCCTTGATGGATATGGGATCCAGATTGAAGGCTTTGAGCACCGACAGATGATGAACATGATGAACTATAACTATCCGTATTATCAGAAATTGGTTGAAGCCTATGGATTTGAAAAGGAAGTTGACTTTATTTCCAGCTATCTGGCTCCGCAAGATTTTGAGTTACCAGAGAAAATAAAGCGGGCGGTGGAAATCGTGCATAAGCGAGGTTCGCTGCGAATCATGAACTTTCGCAATAAAAAAGAAATCCTGGAATGGAAATACAAAATCAAAGAAGCCTATAACAGTGCATTCATACATAACTGGGAATACTATCCGCTCAGTGATCGGGAACTTGATTACGCTGTGGATAACGCGATCCAGGTAGTGATCCCTGAGTTGTTACAGATCATTTTGAACCAGGATGACGACATTGTGGGTTTTGTGCTTCCGTTTCCGGATGTTTCCGCCGCAATGCAAAAAAACAAAGGTAAACTGGGACCAATCGAACTCTTCCGCTTGCTGCGTGAACTCAAGACCACCGAGTGGCTTGACTTCAATGGCATTGGGATTTTGCCGGAATACCAGGGCATGGGAGGTAACGCCTTAATTTTTGACGCGCTTTTGAGAGCAACCAAATCGAACAAGCGCTTTATTCACTCAGAACTGACACAAGTGGCAGAAACAGCCAAACAGATGCGCAGAGACCTGGAGAACCTGGGAGTTCACTACTATAAGAACCACAGGGTCTATAAAAAGCATCTCGATTAAGATTTCACAAAACATATAAAAAAACAAAGCTGACTTTGAATAGGTCAGCTTTGCTCGTATAAGAAGTATAATAAAGAAAATTCCAAGCGGGTGATGGGATTCGAACCCACGAATGTTAGCTTGGGAAGCTAATGCCTTACCACTTGGCAACACCCGCGTGAGTTTAATATTTTACCTTGTTTTTTAATTTAGACGGAAAAGATGACAAGAAAAACAACCAAAGAAGCTGAACAATTTGTGAAGGGGAGGAAGAGTTCATTTCTGGCAGCTTTTCAAGGATTGTCTTTTGTTTTAAAAACGCAAAAGAATGCTTGGTTGCATCTTCTTGCCACATCCATAGTCGTGATCCTGAGTTTTTATCTTCAGCTTGACCGCATGGAATGGCTGGCAATTTTGCTGGTCATAGGCTTGGTTTGGATGGCTGAGTTCCTCAACACTGCTTTTGAGGTAATTGTTGATCTGGCAAGTCCTGAAATCCATCCTCTGGCAAAAATTGGGAAGGATGTGGGTGCCGCTTCGGTATTGATTGCCGCCATCCTCTCGATTATTGTCGGCGTGATCGTGCTTGGGCCGGTAATCTTATATAAATTTAACCTTTTTCAGTAAGCTTTGAATAAGCTTTGTGGTTGAAAAAAGAGAATTTTCCCCTATACTTAAAGAAATTTTTGGAGGTAAGAATGTTTGAAGAACCAATTAATGTAACTGATGCCGCTTTTGAGAAGACTGTTTTGGAAAATGAATTGCCAGTAATCGTCGACTTTTGGGCCCCCTGGTGTGGTCCTTGTCGTATGGTCGCCCCAATTTTGACCAAAATCGCCAAAGAATATGCCGGCAAATTAATTGTAGCCAAAGTAAACACTGATGAAAATCAGGAGTGGGCTGGTAAGTATGGCGTGCAGGGAATCCCAACCATGCTAATGCTGAAAGACGGAAAAATTGTTCACCGTCAGGTGGGTGCTTTACCTGAGCCAATGTTGAAGGACGCTGTCAATCATTTTTTGGAAGTTTGCAATAATTAAACTGCAGGTATCATAACAAAAAGGAGCCGCTTATAAACGGCTCTTTTTGTTGTTAACAAACGTTATACATTTATGTGGTTTCGCTCGTAAAGGTTTGCTTTCGGACAATATCCGCGCCAAGCTTTTGAAGTTTCAGCTCAATATTCTCGTATCCACGGTCAATTTGACCTGCATTGCGTATAGTTGATTGGCCCTTAGCGGATAAGGCAGCTAAAACCAGGGCGATGCC
>JAQVUC010000041.1 GCA_028699715.1 Anaerolineaceae bacterium
GAAGTTCCCTGAAGGGGGAACACCTACGATTGAAATGATCCAGGACCTGGTTGAAAAAGTCCTGATCGAAAACGGGCGCGCCAAAGTTGCCAAAGCCTATATCCTCTACCGTGATGAGAGAGCCCGCCAGCGGGAAAAACGCGGCGATAGCGACCGCACCCCCTCTGGCAACATCCCCTGGCCCAAACTCTGGCAGGTTTTGGATTGGTCGGTTGCCCATGACGTCCATACCTCGAAAAGCCTGAACGCGAAGATCCAGGAAGGCAAACTGCATGAGATTGCCACGGCTTCAGAGGCTGCCTACAGCGAAGATGTGGAGAATGCCGCCAACCTTATCCTGGATCGGAAACACGAGATCAGGGTGGTCTTTATTGCCGGACCCTCCTCCAGCGGCAAAACCACTACCACGATCAAAATCGGTGAACGCCTGGCAAAACAGGGTTTCAAACTGATCACGCTCAATATCGATCATTATTTCCATGACCTTGATTTGCACCCCAAGGATGAATTTGGTGATTACGATTTTGAAACCCCGCAAGCTTTGAACATGCCCCTGATCAATCAAAACCTGGTCAATCTGTTTGAAGGCAAAGAAGTGCGCATCCCCTATTACGATTTCAAAACCGGGCGCAGTTTCCCCGATCACACGCCCATGCAGCTGCACGCCAATGAGATCGTTTTGATAGACAGCCTGCACGGTCTCTATCCGGAAATGACCGAAGACATTCCCGATGAATGGAAATTCAAGCTCTACATCGAACCCCTGCTCCAGTTAAAACTGAATAACGGCTGCTACGCCCGATGGACGGATATCCGTCTGATGCGCAGAATGCTTCGGGATGCTTCTCACCGCGCTTACGATCCCACCCAAACCTTGCTGCATTGGCATTATGTCCGCTCCAGCGAACTGCGCCACATCATCCCCTATGTCAACTCTGTCGACACTATCGTCAACAGTGCCATGCCCTACGAATTGCCCTTGTATAAATCCAAGCTTGGCTCAAGTTTCGCGCGCTGGACAGACGAGTATCGCGATGATCCTTTGCGGACGGATGCCTGGGAGAGGGCGGAGAGAGTCAACCGCATGTTCCAGGAAATCGAAGCCGTCTCAGATGACAGTTTTGTGCCTGAAGACTCGGTTATCCGTGAATTTATTGGCGGTGGGATCTACAAATACTAAAGCTTAATTAAGCAATAAGAATCTACCAACAAGGTGATGAGAATTCCTCCACACCCGGAGGGATGGTATTGACTGAATAAAACCAGCCGCAGGCGTCAAAACAGCTCGCCCCAACGTAGCATCCTTCACTATCCTTTCGATATTCCATCTCACAATTAAGGTTTTGCCCTTCCTGCGGGCAGGTGAAATTGCGCCAGGTGACATCCGCGCTGGTGAAATATGCCCGCGGCCAAATCAGGCGGGCGGTAACCTCGGGCGTGGGCGTAATGGTCGCGGTTGCGGTGGGCGTGGGGGTTGCTGTTTCAGTCGGTGTAGCTGTTTCAGTGGGGGTGTTAGTTAGAGTTGCCGTGGCAGTCAGTGTGGGAGTGTTTGTATTGGTTGGGGTTGGCGTTTCTGTTGGCAGTTCTGTCGAAGTTGGTGTAGGTTCAGGAGTGAAAAAAACGCCGCAGGCGCTCGTGCTGAGCAGGAATAAAACCAACAAACTGTGAATCAGAATAACTTTTTTCATTGTTTACCCCTTACGGACAAGGAACAGTAAAACCTTCAAAATTACCAGTGTCGGGAATGTTGTCATAGGAATAGACCACATTACCGTCATCATCGTAGCAAGTCATCGCCGAGTAGCATTTCCCATCGTAAATGCGATATTCAGCCTCGCAATTATCGTAGGTCAAATAAGTTTCATCCAGCTTGGTTTCCACCACTTCTTCGTAAAAGGGATATTGCCTTTCCGGATCAGCAAAAAAGGTGACCTTGTATTCTTTTTTGCCTTTGAAGAGTTCTTCGCTGTAGCAGCGGAGGTCCTGGGGATAGGTCTGATCCAGAGGGCAAGTGAGCGGGTAGGTTTTGCCTTCCAAGTCATCCACAATGGCATAAATGGTGTCATCGACATAAGCGTTCATGAAGTAAAAGTAGGTTATGTCTTCAAAGGTCCAGGCTTGGTAAAACTTGAACAAGTTGCTAAAACCGGGGTGCGGAGTCACTGTTGCGGTCGGTACCAGCGTTTGCGTGGCAGTTGCTGTTGGAGGAATTGCGGTATTGGTTGCCGTTGCAGTAGGGACCGGGGTTTCGGTAGCTGGGAGGGCCGTGTTGGTTAGGGTAGGTAGTGGAGGTTCAGTTGTTTCCAGCTCAGCGACAGGAGCACAAGCCCCCAGCAAGAGCAGAAATACGATCAGCAAGATCAGTTTCTTTTCTCGTAGCATCTTTCATAACCTCACATTTTCTGCGTTGATTGTACTCCCAATACTGCCGCGTTGACTTTTTCAATCAGAAAGTAAGTTGCTGATGTTTAGCAATAAATTGAAAAATTTCAGCCAAAACAAGCCCACCTGTAAGGAAATAGGAAAGGCATTTATAATCAAGTTATGTTCCGCACTACAAATGGCACCCAACAGTCGAGTGGAAACCACATCCTGGGCATCAATGTCGACAGCGAACGTGTCCTCATCGTTTATGGCAGTCCCTCCGGCATGATCAGTGAGAAATTGGCGTTTCTTTCCCCGGTCAATGAAAGTTTTCAATATATGCTTTCCGAAATCTGCAGCCAGGCAGACAAATTGCTGATGATCACCAAAGCGCAGCGTTTGCCCTTGCCGGACACAGTTTCGGTATCGGTCTGTGGAAATTATGACACTCAAACAAATATCCTGACATCCGCGGCCGATTTTCCGCAGTGGAAAAACGAATCCCTGCGCTCACAGTTAGGTTTACGTTTCAACTTGCCAGTTTATGTGGAATGCAAAGCCTATGCCGGCCTAATGGCAGAGCTCCTCTTTGGTGATTTTAACAACCGAAACAGGGTGCTGTATATCAACTTCTCCCCCCGTATCAGGGTCAGCGTCTTAACCGGAAGTCAGCTTTACAACAACACTAGCGGCAACACCGGAGCTTTTGGAAACGTGCAATTGCGGGATGAAAGCCTTTTGGATAAGAACCAATTCAAGTCTTTAAATGACCTTGCCAGTGGAAAAGGCCTGGTGAAATTTGCCAAATCCCTCTATCCCCAGCATTGGGATGAGGGACTCCACCAGCAAAGTCTCATCCAATGCGCGCTTGATCAGGACCCCTACGCGCTCGAAGTTGTGGAAAAGGCAGCCGCTATATTTGGGCGGGAGTTGGAAAGCCTGACCCACGTGCTCAGACCTGAAACGCTGATCATCGGCTGGCCTTTCCACCTCCTGGGCGATCTGTGGCTCAAACCGATGACAGACTCTCTCAGCCTGGCGACAGGCTTGGGGCAAGGGCAATTACCTGAGATCATCTCCTCCGGCTTAAACAACCGCCAACCCGAATTGGAAGCGCTCGCTCCAGCCATCTTCTCCCTACGCGGGCAAACCAATAACTCCAATAACAAGTAAGTCCAAGATTAGCTTTAACAAAACGCATAGATTTTGTTGATTTCTTTCTAACAATTATCCCCTAGATTAAAGATACAAAGCTAGATTAAAAAGGAGGCAGCTATGGCTTATATGATTAGACGTACACCCTATTGGAGAAACCAATACAATTTGGACCGAGTGATGAACCGCTTTATGGATTTTGAGTCTGAACCTTTACCTTCCGGTTTTCCGCTGGATGTGATTGAAAGTGACACGGAATACGTGGTCAAGGCAAGTGTGGCCGGTTTTGATCCGGAAAAGATTGAAATCACCTACGATGACAACACCCTTTCCATCCAAGGCGAAATCGAAGAAGAAAACAAGGATTCCGAAGAAGGCAAATATCACATCCGTGAGCGCAGCTACGGTAGTTTCTATCGAAGCATCACCATGCCTGGTGTGATCGATCCTGAGCAAATCTCAGCGGATACAGAAAATGGTATTTTGGTCATTCATCTGCCCAAAAAACCAGAAACTCAACCCAAGAAAATCAGTGTAAACGTCAAAACACCAAAAACGGTGATTGAAAATCAAGAATAACAAAGTGATGTTTTAGAAAGACACCCCATCAAAATTGGATGGGGTGTTTTTCATATGGAAAGGCCTATCTCTTTTTTATTGTTCCAGCCAGTTCTTGCTTTTTTATCCTGAAAAACCGCAAAGTTGGGTATTCCAGTCAAAATCCTGCCGATAAACACACTATAATTAGGCAAAGCATAGGAAGGAGAGATAATGAAACACAAAAAATATCTGGTTCAACCTGGAGAAAAAATCAAGATCAAGGACTTTGACCCGAATGACTCCAGCGAGTTTGAGGGCAACAAAAAAGATGGCAAGGAAGCAATCCTAAAAGTAAACAAAGAAATTGAAAAACTTCAGGAACTTATGTATGCCGAAGGCAAACAACGCCTTCTGGTTGTGCTGCAGGCAATGGATACAGGCGGCAAAGACGGTGTGATTCGCAAGGTTTTTGAGGGCGTGAATCCCCAGGGTGTTCGGGTTGCCCCCTTTAAGACCCCCTCACCTTTGGAACTTTCCCACGATTACCTCTGGCGTATTCACCAGCAAACACCCAAGAAGGGAGAAATTGTCATCTTCAACCGCTCCCATTACGAGGATGTTCTCCCGGTCCGTGTGCTCAACCTGATGCCGGAAGAAGTTTGGTCCAAACGCTATCATCATATCAACGAATTTGAACGGCTGCTGGTTGACGAAGGCACGGTGATCCTCAAGTTTTATCTCAACATCGACCTGGAAGAACAGGCCGGACGTTTCCTCGCCCGCCTGGAAGAACCAGACAAAAACTGGAAGTTCAACCCAGGTGACCTGGAAGACCGCAAGCTTTGGGACGCCTACATGGAAGCCTACCAAGATATGTTAAACAAAACCAGCACCAAATGGGCTCCCTGGTATGTCATTCCCAGCAACAAAAAATGGTACCGTAACCTTTTGATTGCCAACATTGTTCGGGATACCTTGGTAGACATGGAGATGGAATTCCCAGCCCCACCGCCTGATCTGGAAAAATACCATCAGCAAGTCTTGGAATTAGTCCGTTCCCACGAGAAAGAATAATTGGAACCAGAGCTTAGCCCTGTCCCTGATGCCGTTTTGATTGGGCGCTTGCGCAGAGAGTATATCCTGCCCGCCCAATCTGCGGCCTATCTTGACCAGCCTGGCGGCAATTTAGCATATGCCGCCATGTCTCTTTTACTTTGGGGCGGCAAACCCGGCTTGGTTTCCAGGGTAAACCAAAACTACCCCCAGGAATGGCTGGAAAAACTCGAAGCAAAAGGATCGGATATCCAGGGAATCCACCAAAGCAGCGAAGCCTTTGACGATCGTTTTTTTGCGGCCTACACCGAAAATCTTCAGGCTCACCATGAGAACCCAATTGCGCACTTTGCGGAAAGACAACTGCCTTTCCCCCAGGAATTGCTTGGCTACAAACCCACCATACCTGTTTACTGCAGCAAAACAGATTACCGGGCAGATAGCATCCGCATCACCGATGTCCCCTCCCATTATCTCGAATCTTCAGCCGCGCATATCGCTCCCATCGATTTTGTTTCCCATAAGATCCTGCCATCGCTTTTGAAAGGCGGACTGGTGCAAACGCTGAGTATGCGCGCCTGCAATTGTTATATGGACCCAATCTTCTGGGAAGAAATCCGCGCGCTGATCGCTGACGTGACGGCTTTCATGATGACCGAGGCTCAGGCGCTGAAGCTTTTCCAGGGACGTAGCACAGATTTATGGGAAATTTCAGAATATTTGGCCAACTATGGTCCGGAGTATGTTCTGACCCATGCCAAAGACAACACTGTTTTGATTTACTCCCGCCTCAAACGACAACGCTGGATCCTTCCCGCCTATCCCACCAAGGTGGTGGATCCGACTGGGGCAATGGATGCTTTTGATGCTGGCTTCTTAATCAATTATCGCAAGGATTACGATGTGGTCCAGGCTGCGTTGTGCGGCATGGTCAGTGCTTCTTTTTGCGGTGAAGGTAGTGGCCCGTTCTTCATCCTGGAAGGCCTGCCAGAATTAAGGCAAGCTCGTCTGGATGTTTTGAGTCAACATTTGATGACTCTGTAGGTTTTAAAAACAGTGAATTAAAGTGAGGGGGCTGGTTCCTCAATTGGAATTAGGTGAATTTCATAGAGCCAGGGCCAGTTTTTGCCTGTCACAAAGAGCCGGTCCCCGGCTTCATCATAGGCGATACCGTTCAGGACTTCTCCCTGAACTTCCATGTTTTCCGTCGGGCGCAAGCCACTTAGATCCAACATGGTCAGAACTACCCCGGTTTCCGGGTCGATGCGGGCAATTTGATCAGAAAGATAGATATTGGCGAAGATTTCACCGTTGATAAATTCCAGTTCATTCAGATACTCAATTGGATGTTCCTTCCAGGTGACATGGGTTTCCTTCAGTGAGAAACCTGTGCTTGGGTCCAGCCAGAACAATTTATTGCTCCCATCAGATAAGATCAAAGCTGCCCCGTCTGTGGTCAGGCCCCAACCCTCCGTGCTGTATGAAAACCTGCCCAAAGGCTCAAAATCTTCCAGATTATAGACAAAGGCGGTACCTTCCTGCCAGGTCAGCTGGTACAGCAGCCCATCCAAATGGGTCAGCCCCTCAGCAAAAAATTGAGCTTCCAATTCCACTTGTTCCAAAATTTTTCCATCTTCAAAAGCAACTTTGCGCAAATCGCTCTTGCCGTACAAGCCGCAACTTTCATATAAAAATCCATCGAGATAGAAAAGTCCCTGGGTGTAGCAATCAGCATCGTGCGGAAAGCGGTTGACGATCTGGTAGCCGGCATAATCTCCCAGCACCATCGGCGTGGCAGTAGGCAGGGGGAGATCTTCGGCTGCGTCGCTATAGCGTAACAAACTCAGGACAACAACCAGTCCAATGACTGCCAGAATAATAAACAAGTTGCTGGGGATTCTTTTTTGTTTCATACAGGTCAATTTTAGTACAATTTGCGAACAGCCTGACTCAGGGTGATAAAATTGGGCAAACAAACTCGGAGGAGACAATGACAGACGTTCTTGAACGCTTTTTGCGCTATGTAAAAATTGATACCCAATCGGCCTATGATTCTGAAACCTATCCCAGCACGCCCAAACAACTGGACCTTTTAAGGTTGCTGGAATCAGAGCTGCGCAGCTTGGGTTTGGAAGAAGTAAAGTTGGACCAGTTCGGCTATGTCACCGCTACTCTGCCATCCAACCTCGATCATGACGCGCCCACAATTGGTTTTATCGCTCACGTGGATACCAGCCCTTCAGCTTCCGGCAAGGATGTCAAACCCCACCTGGTTGAAAATTATGATGGGCAGGATATCCTGCTGAACGCGGAAGAGGACATCAAGCTTTCACCCCGTGAATTCCCCGATCTGCTACGTCATGTCGGTGAGACGCTGGTGGTTACCGATGGCACCACGCTGCTGGGCGCGGATGACAAAGCCGGCGTCGCGGCTATCATGAGCGCCGTGGCAAGCCTGATTGCCCATCCTGAAATCCCCCACGGCAAAATTCGAATTGGTTTCACCCCCGATGAAGAGGTTGGCGCTGGCGTGGATCACTTTGACGTACCCGGCTTTGGCGCGGATTTTGCCTACACAGTTGACGGCGGTCCGGTGGGTGAACTGGCTTATGAAAATTTCAACGCTGCTGGCGCTTCCATCAAGATCCATGGCAAAAGTGTTCACCCGGGTTCCTCAAAGAACATGCTGATCAACGCGTTGCAGGTTGCCATTGATCTGCATAATCTTCTGCCCGCCTTTGACCGGCCAGAACATACCGAAAACCGGGAAGGTTTTTTCCATTTGGTTTCGCTTTCAGGCGAAGCTGACAAGGCTGTGATGACCTATATCATCCGCGACCACGATCGCAAACTGTTTGAAGAGAAAAAAGTGCTGCTCGAGAAAGCGGTTGAGTTCATCAACTTGCGCTATGGCCCCAAAACCATTGAAATGGATTTACACGACCAGTACTAC
>JAQVUC010000042.1 GCA_028699715.1 Anaerolineaceae bacterium
ACAAATTTAGCAGATGTGCTGAGCACAAACACTTACACGATAGACGCAACAGGTATGGTTGAAGATATCGTTGTACCGGCTAACAGCGGCGCCGTGCTTGTTTCGACGGGCTTTATCTCCGCACCACCTAAGCCAGTCATGGATTTGCACCTTACATATACCGGTGCTGATACAGTTACCCTCGCCTGGAGTGCAGCTGTAAGCGCCAATGCCTATCAGATCTATCGCAGTAACTTGTCTGGTGGCGGTTATGAGTTGGTTGGCGAAACTAATGAGTCCACATTTACCTTTACCGATACCGGACTGACACCAGGCCAGCGAGTTTATTACATCGTAGTTGCAAAAAGCACCATTGTTGGACTCTTGAGCGAACCCTCCAACGAAGTAACTGCCCTGCCAGCTTACCCCATTCACTGGGCAAATCTGCAGTATCCTTTGTCAACTACTCACACAATTGGCATTACCCCAACCGAAAACATCTACGGGCAGGTCTACATCGCCGGCGTCACCGAAATCCCCGGGGCCACGCCCGGTCTGCTTGCGCAGGTGGGTTATGGTCCGGATGGAAGCGACCCCCGTGGTAATGCGGAATGGACCTGGTTTGACGCAGCGTTCAATACTGATGTCAGTAATAACGACGAATTTGTCGGAACACTGCTGCCCGAAGCGCAAGGTGAGTTCGATTACGTCTACCGCTACTCCACCAATGGCGCTGTTTCCTGGGTTTACGCTAATGCGGATGGGCCGGTAATTGATCCGTATAACGCATCATATGCAGGCGATCTGACTGTGACCCCCTCATCCGATTTCACTCCTCCAGATGCCACGGTTCTTTCTATTGCCGACTGGAGCGCGTCTTCCATCTCGCTGAGCTGGACTGCCGCGATAGACGATGAGGGAGTTTACGCTTACGACATCTATCGCTCCACTGACAATATCACTTTCAGCAAAATTGACCGAGCGCTGGCGCCCATTCTGACCTACACCGACACCAATGTAGTGACAGATCAACTCTATTACTACTATGTCATAGCTCTGGACACTAGTTTCAATGCCAGTGTGCCTTCCAACACCGTCTCACAAACCGCTGAACCCAAGATGGTCTCCCTCACCATAAATGTCACTGTACCCGCATTCACTCCTGGGACAGTCTTCTTTACTCGCTACGTCAACTCGGACGGCACAATTGGCAATTGGGATCCCGCGGCTACCCCATTGACAAAAATTACTGACACACTTTGGAGTGGCACCTTTAATATACTTGACGGCACTCTCATAGAGTTTAAATTCACCCGTGGCAACTGGGACACAGTTATGAAAGGCGCGGATGGCAATGAAGAACTCTCTGACCTAAGCTTGACAGTAGATTACGGCATGGATGGAATTCAGTTATATGAATACACCGTTTTGAACTGGCAGGATCCATTGATCACTTCAATTACGCCGCTGGACGGTACGGAAGGCGTGCTCACAACAAGCACTGTGACAAGCACTTGGAGTCAATCTATCGTGGCAGATTCTTGCTTTAGTCTTGATTACTATGACTTTATTGATGAAGGATATTGGACGTTTGAGGTCTCTGGTACCTGCGTGTATGACGACCTGAGTAAGACAATTACTTTTACACCAATAGTTCCTTTGAAACCAGATAAATTACATTGTGCTACGGCAGCTGGAATAGTTGATGTTGGTATGACAAGCCAGCTAAGTACTTACGTGTGGTGCTTTATCACAAACGATACCCCAGTAGCGATTGCTGATACCTACAGTACAGCTGAAGATACCGAGCTGGTGGTGGCGTTGTCTAATAGTGTGGTGTCTAATGATACTGATATATATGGGGATGCCCTGACTGCAATCATTGACCAGGACGTTGACAATGGCACACTAGCTCTGTCAGCCGATGGCTCTTTTACCTACATGCCAGATCAGGATTTTTTTGGAGATGATAGTTTTTCCTACAAGGCATTCGATGGCGATCTGTACTCTGAACCCACCACTGTGATCATCACAATCACCCCGGTCAATGATGCTCCTGTGGTAGAAGATGATGACTACAACAGCGACGAGGATGTGTTGCTGGAGGTTACTGCTGACGAAGGAGTGCTGGCTAACGATACAGATGATGGCACTGACCTCACTGTTGAGCTTGTGACAGATACTGACCAAGGCACGCTTGCCCTGTCCGTGGACGGATCCTTCACCTACCTGCCAGATGCAGACTATCACGGTTCAGATTTCTTCATCTACAAGGTTTACGATGGAGAACTTTATTCAAATGAGGCCACTGTAACGATTACGATCAATCCGGTTAATGACGCACCTGTTCTTGATCCAATTGGCAACCAGTCGGTTATAGTTGGTGAAATTTTAACCTTCACGGCAACAGCTTCAGACGAAGACCTGCCTGCCCAGACACTAAGCTTCAGTTTGGTCGATGCTCTGACAGGCGCATCAATCAACTCTGCAACTGGTGAATTCAGTTGGGATACAACTGGTGTTTTGCCTGGAGATTTCACATTTAATGTCTGTGTGAGTGATGGACAAAGCAAAATCTGTGAAACCATAATCGTCACCGTCACTGAAGTCCCAGATCCAATGCCATTTAAAACCTACTTACCGATAATTTTCCGGTAAACCTCACAACACAATTTAACGAAAATAGGCTGACTTTAAAGTCAGCCTATTTTCTTCTCAATTTATTGATCAGGACCGGTCAATGTCCACACGGGGGTTGAAAAATTTATCTCCTGCCTATTCCAGGTTTTTGAGTTTACTTGACCATCTTCATTGGTATATCACCCAACAATATGGTTGGGTTGATGCCCTTATCGGTCAGGATCACCTTGGCGTTATCTTTCAACGAGGTTTCCACCATTTCGATTTGCTTTAATGCCTGGGCATTGCCGACAAAGTATTTCTCAGCTGACTCATTGACCAGCCTGATAGCCTCTGCCCGACCCTCTGCAACCTTGATAGCCGCCTCACGTTCGCCTTCAGCGCGCTGGATTGAAGCCAGCTTCTGCTGTTCAGCCGCTTCTAACTCACCCGTCGCCAGCAACCTCATGGATCGGCGCTCTTGCTCAGCGGTTTTCTGTTTGTGCATGGCCTTTTTGATATCTTCAGGCGGATCGATCAAACGAATTTCGACCTTGCTTACAGTCAGTCCCCATTCCACTGCAAAATCGCCCAGAATACCTTTTAGATTGGTTGCGATTTTCTCCCTGGCAACCAGACTCTCATCCAGGGTAAGGTCACCAAACTCCTGGCGCAAGTTGGTCATGGCCAGTTGGATCACAGCCCGTTTCCAATCATCAATGTTATAAAATGTGCGCTTGATCGATTCCTCTTCCGCAGATGGGCGCACCCACATGACACCGTCAACAGATATTTCAACATTGTCTTTGGTAATAACAGACTGGGGCATAATGTCCATGGTATGCTCGCGGATATCGCGAACGCGAACCAACTGCGCAAAAGGCCACTGCAGACCCAAGCCCGGATGGATAAAGCGGGTATATTTTCCAAGTGTTTCTTGAATCCCGCGCTCGTAAGGTCGCAGGGTAAAAATAGGGGTTACTATGGTTCTCATGTTTTCTCCTTCATATCAAACTTCTTGATTATTTAGTTGTCAGAATTTTTTCAGATTCTTTTCGCCAATGATTCAGGTATATCTATAGGATAGCAGAGCTGATGCTTGAAGTCAAACCGCTGTAGGTAAGAGAGGATAGCTTAGCCAGGGCTTTTGACCCTGGCTGATATTATAATTTGGACCAGACTTTACCCCTTAATCAGGGTGAAATTCTGTCCGCGGACGGCAAATTTCGTGTTAGCTGAGACTATCTTATCGAGATACTCTTCTGCCACATCCACCGTGGTGCGGTGGTTTTGAATGTAAATTCTGCCCAGAGCAGTGCCCGGGATTCCGGCTGTGCCGGCAATCGAAGCCACCACATCGGACGGGCGCAAACCATCCACCTTTCCCAACCCCATCTCCAGGCGGATCATGCCTTCTTCATCGCTCTGTTTTCCACGGATGCTTGCGCGCGGTTTGTTTTGACCCGCATATTCACGTCGGTTTCGTCCACGTGAATCTCCACGCTCAGTGCGTTTGGGGCGGTCTGCCCGCGTTCGCCGTTCCGGGCGCACTGCCTTCTCGGGCAGCGGGTTGATCTCGGGGATCGGACGCTGCTTTTCTTCTTCCCGGGCAATTTTTAGTGCGGCGGCAGCCAGGTCAATCGGGTCGACCCCGATAGCAACCATGGTTTCAACCAGCGCGCGTTCTTCCTTGGCGCGGCCGCGTTTGAGCCAGGTTTCAATCTTTTCGAGCAAGCTATCCAGGCGCTTTGCCTGGATTTCTTCGGCCGTAGGAATAGTCCCTTGCGACATTTGCTGGTGGGTGAATTGTTCAATCTTGTATACCTGTCGCTTTTCAGAGGGTCTGGCCAGTGATATGGCGATACCGTTTCGTCCAGCCCTGCCAGTGCGTCCAATTCGGTGCACAAAGGTCTCGGCTTCTTCAGGAAGGTCATAATTAAAGACATGGGTAATGCCTTCCACGTCAAGACCGCGGGCAGCCACATCCGTCGCCACCAAAACCTTGATCTGACCAGCTCTGAAGCGGGCCATGGTATGTTCACGGGCATCCTGGCTCAGATCGCCAGAGAGCGCTTCGGAGGGATAACCGCGCAAGTTGAGTTCAGTGACCAACTCGCCTGTTCGCACCCGCGTGCGGGTGAAAATCAAGGCCGAGCTGATATCTTCCATCTCAAATAAGCGCGTCAAAACAGCCAGCTTATCATGTTCGTTGACATAATAGACCCTTTGCTCAGTGGCGGAAACCGTGACTTGCTCCGGCTGGATCGAGATTGTTTTTGGGTCTTGTAAATACTTCTTCGCTAATTGGCGGATCCGGGGCGGCAAGGTGGCGGAAAAGAGCGTTGTCTGTCGTTCATCCGGCGTCACGGCCAGAATCGATTCAACATCCTCCACGAATCCCATGGAAAGCATCTCATCCGCTTCATCTAGGACGACCGTGCGCACTTGGCTAAGGTCCAGGCGTCCGCGTTTGATCAAATCCAGGATACGTCCTGGCGTGCCAACCACCACCTGAACACCACGTCGGAGCTGATTCAATTGCTGGGTGTAGGAAGTACCGCCGTAAACCGTCAGAACACGCACGTCCATGAACTGACCCAGCGTCTGGATCATCTCAGTTACCTGCAGCGCCAGCTCACGCGTGGGAGCAACCACCAAAGCCTGGGGCAGGCGTTGATTGGGATCGATACGATCAAGGATGGGCAGCGCAAAGGCGGCCGTTTTGCCGGTGCCCGTTTGGGCCTGACCGGTCACATCGCGACCAGTCTGCATCAGTGGGATAATCCCCTCCTGGATCGGGGTGGGCTGGGTATATCCCAGCGAGTTAATTGCCTGCAGCAGTTCAGGGCGCAGCTTAAAATTTTCAAATTGCATGGTCATCAAAACTCCAATTACTAAGTAATCGACAGGCAATAATTCTGGCAATAAATTGCCAGAATTGGCGCATATCGTAAATTTTTACTCAGGGGGAAGCCTTGATGATTCCGTATTCTTACCTAATGAGTTTTGCCTTGCGGCTCGGCTCTTCCAAAAAAAAGCTGGCAATCGCCAGTTATGGAACGTCCAAAACGTACACCCAAATAAAAGTTCTCACTTGAGAACTGCAGAAGTATATCACTGATCAGAATATTCGGTTTTTATTGTAAAACGAGGTGTTCTCGGTTTGAGCACACAGAGCATTTCATCACCTGCCATGCTCAAATTTGCATCAATTCTCAGTCTTATCGCTCTTTTGCTTTATAATTTATGTTAATCATCCATTAACCTATCCCTTTTGAGGAGGAAAAATGAAAAAACGTTTTTTGTTGGTGGTAGCTTTAGCATTAGTGGCTGCCATGCTGGTTGCTTGCGCGACCGAATCCACATCTGTTCTCGATAAGATCCAGAAAGCCAAAAAGGTCTCGGTTGGAACTTCAGCCGATTATCCCCCTTACGAGTATCTCGATGATGCCGGCAACAAAACCGGATTTGACATCGAACTGATGGAAGAAATTGCCAAGCGCATGGGCGTCGAACTCGAATGGGTGGACATGCCCTTCGACAGCCTGGTGGCTGCCGTAGCCGGCGGCAAGCTGGATATGTCCATCTCCTGCTTCAATTATGACGAGGAACGCGACAAAACAGTTGACTTTTCTGAGGCTTACTACACCACTGAAGACGCCTTTGTGGTCAGCGGCGCTTTTACCGGAACAATTACTGAGCCAGAAGATGCCGCCAACTACAAAGTCGGCGTCCAATCCGGCACAGTGCAGGACGGCTGGCTGACAGATAACCTGGTCACCCCCGGACTGCTGCCCGAAGCCAATCTCTCCCGCTACGAACGGGTTGACCAGGCAGCTCTGGACCTGGCTAACGGGCGGATTGAAGTGCTCATGGGCGATTACGTGCCCGTGCAAGCTTTGGTTGCCCAAAATCCCGATTTGCAAATTGTCTACCGTGGCGTGCTCTCCACCGGTCCGATCAACATCGTTTTACCTGATGGCGACGTGGAACTGAAAACCGAGGTCGATCGCATCATCAAAGAACTTCAGGCTGAAGGTTTCATTGATGCCCTGGCGGTAAAGTATTTTAGCGAATAGCAACAGTACATTTCAAAATTTTGACTGATTCACTTTCACAGGGGCTGCTTAGTTTGCAGCCCCTGGATAAGATGGAGTAGCCTTTGGATTTCGGTCAATTCATTTCTTACATTGCTCAAGGTACAGTCCTGACCATCGGCGTCACGCTGATCGCGCTGCCTTCCGGGCTCTTGATCGGCACTCTTTTAGCGCTGCTCTATGTTTACGGCGGCAAAGCAGCCTCCAGAATCATGAATCTTTACAGCACCATTTTTCGCGGCATCCCGCCGGTTGTCTTGTTGTTTATCCTCTTTTTCGCGGTGTCAAAAGGCATCAACCTTTCAGCCTTCTGGGCTGGCTCGCTTTCCCTGGGGGTGGTCAGCAGCGCCTACCAAATGGAAATTGTGCGCGGCGCGCTGCTCTCGGTCAGTGGCGACCAGTTGATGGCTGCCCGGGCGGTCGGTCTCAGCCGCTTGCATGCCATCCGCTACGTGGTGCTCCCCCAGGCCGTCAGACTGGCCATCCCGCCCTGGTCCAACGAAGCCGCCATCGTGATCAAAGACTCCTCGCTGGTGTATGCCCTGGGCGTCCCGGAGATCCTGCGGCGGGCGCAATTGATCGGCGCCAGCTCACAAAAATACCTGCTGGCCTATCTAAGCGCGGCCGTCATCTATTTCCTGCTGGTCTTGCTCACCACGCGTCTGCTCAATCACCTTGAAAATAAGCTCGCCATCCCGTCCAATCCTTAAGTCCGGAGGTTTTGCCATGCCCAACCCAATTCTGACCATCAAAAACCTGACCAAAACCTACGGCGAGAATGTCATTTTCCAGCATCTGGACCTGACCGTCAACGAAGGCGACACCATCGTCATTATCGGCCCCAGTGGAACAGGCAAAAGCACTCTCCTACGCTGCGTCAATTTGCTCACCCGCCCCAACGAGGGGCAGATCTGGCTGGACGATCTGGAAATCACCGCCAAAGGCACCAACGAAGACCAGGTGCGCCAGCACATCGGCATGGTGTTCCAAAACTTTCTGCTCTTCAATCACCTGACCGCCCTTGGCAATGTCAAACTGGGTCTTACCAAGGTCAAAAAGATGTCGGATGAAGCCGCCACGGTCAAAGCCATGCGCGAGTTGACCCGCGTG
>JAQVUC010000043.1 GCA_028699715.1 Anaerolineaceae bacterium
TTCAAAATTGTTGAGGATGTTCTCCACTTCAGCCAGACGGGGAGGAATCTCAGAGGTCAAATCCTGCTCATATAAAGTCAGGGTCTGCTCCAACTCTTTTGTGAGCTCGCCATCTTTTTGCAGGTCTTGGATCTGCAAATCAACCGTTTGAGCAGCGTTGCGTTCAAGGTTGGAAGCCACGCCAATCGGGCTGCGCAGTTTCAATTCCAAACGGGTTTTATCGTCCAGCGTATTGGTGATGTATTGTTCCAACAGCTCGATGCCACTTTGAGCACGCAGCTGAGCCGCTTCTTCAGCGGAAGCCGCGCCACATGCTTTTTGTGCCAGGCGGGCTGAAACCATGAAGATTTCAGGCCTGTAGCCCAAAATCATCTCGGCATTGCTGCTGACAAACTGGCGGATCTCTTCCATACCGCTTTTGTTTTCGAGGATATCCGTTTTGTTGATCACTAATGTGATTTTCTTGCCCCAGGTCAGAATCTTCTCTAAAAACAGCCTTTCACTCTGGGTCATCGGACGGTCAGCCGAAGTGATGAATAAAACCAGGTCAGAGCGGGGGACGTAATCGCTGGTCAGGCGTTCATGTTGGCGGTTGATGGCGTTTGTTCCGGGAGAATCGACCAAATTCAGCTCTTTCAGCAGCGCTAAGGGATGGGTGACAATGGCAAAGCCATCATCCACAACCTGCCTGGTGAAGGTCTCACCCCAGCGCAGCAAAGTCACCTGGGCGGTGGTCGGGGTCACCCCTTCTTCCAGCACGTGCTCGCCCAGCAGAGCGTTGATCAGGGCGCTTTTGCCGGCATTAAATTCACCCGCCGCCACGATCAAAAAGAGTTCATCAAGCTGCTCGATGGCGCTGCGTAATTTTGCCAGGTCATCTTCCGGCAAGGCAAATTGGCTCAACTTTGAAAAAGCATCTTGCAAACTTCGCTTTTCACGCTGCAGAAAAAGAAACTGGTTATTGCTTAAAAATCCTTCACGCATGGAACATCCTTCCAGGATGGTGAAAACATCCTGTTAATAGCATAATTATACCTTTTGAAAAGGGAGGAAAATCAGACTGTTCAGTTACACTCGCCCAGGTAAAGAGGGGCATCTCCATTTTTGAGGTTTCTGAGGATCTTGCGCAAGATCACAGGGTAAAAATTGATCTCATCCAGTTTGTTCAACTTAACCCAGACCACAGTTTCCTGGCGGGTATCCGGATTTTTGCCATTTCTGGGCTTATAGTCTTCCTGCAATTCGCAGTTAAAGAAAAATTCGACTTGGTGCAGGGCCCGGTCTTCGTAGGCAAATTTGCTTTTCTCTGAAAAATACTCGCGCACATGCAGTAGTTTGCCCACCTTGACTTTGGCCCCAACCTCTTCCAAAACTTCGCGCTTGAGTGCTTGTTTGAGGGTTTCATCTTTTTTCTGCCCGCCCCCAGGCAAAACCGCGTAAGCGCTGATACCGTCTTTCTTTTTGACCACCAACAATTTATCGCCTTTGATGATGACCGCTTTGACAGAATTGCGAAGTTTCTTTTTTTTCATAGCCAGCCTTATCGCTTAAATCTGAAAAGCATTGTACCGCATTATCATTTTGCTTTAGGGGTGACTGATGGGTAATTTGCTTGGAAAAAGCTTAAAACTCAGGTCATAAAAACGGATTTCATTTCCGAAATGACCTGCTTTTTGATCTCTTTGCTGATCTCTTCCATGCGGTCATCCGGCGGGAAGAGCAAATTTTGGGGGATGGCATCGAACTTTTGACCCCAAAATGATAGATCGGTCGGGATCGAGAATTTGGCAATCAACCGGTTGCTGAAATCCAACTCGGATTTGTCTGTATATTCTTGGGTGATATCCATCGTGCCGGCCAGATAGCCTTCCTGAAAATAAGGCCTCAAGGCCATGGGCGGGCAAATGGAAAGCAAGCGCACAATCACCAGGTCGTGTTCGCTGTTGTAGGTGATGCGGTTGGTAGTGTAGGGCAGGCCAAAAATCGCGACCAGACCTCTCTCGTTCTGGTTATTCAGTTGGGCAAAGGTGCAGGCAACATGCAAGGAATGGGTCAGGTCCAGCAAGGGCGTGTCGCAAATGCCATAGTGCTGCAGGATGCTCCAGGCAATCAGGGTCTTGCGGCGCACATCCATATGGCCATCCAGCCCTTCACGATCAAATGTGTCTGCCAGGTAAATCTCAGCCAGTTCCAGCATGTCAAAGCGTAAACGGGCTTCGTGGGCGGTCAACACATCTTTGCGGTAAATGGTGGGGTAAAAAGTGCTGCTTCCGGCCTTGTTGAGGTAATCCTGATCCTGCCCTCGGTAAAACAGCAGGTAATCCTTGTTTTGATAAGCCAGGTTGGCTACTTCTTCCACCAGTTCGGTGTAGGTCTCAACCTGATAGGGCACAGATCTTTTTACCATATCGCTGCCGACATGTTCTTCAAGATTGGGGGTAAGGGTGGGTTTGATATTACGCATAATCAGCCCATATCTTATTTTAACCCATAATCGCTCTAAAAACCGAGTTTTTCCGGGCAATTTCCCAGCAAACGAGCCCTTTTCAGGGCAAAAAACCTGCATTTCTTCCCGGGCAGTTCATAATTTTTTGAAAACCGCCCAGGAAGCAATGCTTAAACCTCTATTGAGGATCCTGGCTGTAGATCAGGACCGAATAGGGGGCAATGTCAACTGTGCCAGTGTGTGACATGCCATCTTTCTTGCCCTCAAGGGCTTCAACATCAAAACTCTTGGTGTTAGCAAAAGCTTCGCTGTAAATCCCAGCGTCACTGTTAAAACGTAAACGCCAAAGCCCGCCATTGGGAAAACCAATCTTATATCCCTGTCTGAATTTATTGCCAAAATTCGTCACAACCACCACGTCATCTCCGCTGCCGTGTTTATCCCAACGCTGGAAAGCCAGCATGGTGTTGCTCTGATTGATGTGAAAAACGTTAATGTACTGCCCTTTCAAACCCCGGCTCAAATCCTGAACGTTTAAACGCAATCTGATCAGGTCCCGATATAAACGCGCGATGCCGCGGAACTCCTCAATCTGGTACCAATCCAGGGGAACATCATCCCTGAACCAGTCGCCCTGCAAAAACTCCTGCCCCTGGAACAGCATGGGGATGCCCGGAGAAGTAAACACAAGACCTGCCGCCAGGGTGGAACGCTTTTGAGCCAGCCAGCTGGTGGGGTTATCCGGGTCAACTTCCTGAGGGACGCGCGCTTTACCATTAGCCACTTCATCGTGGCTTTCGCTATAGACAATGCGTTTGAAAACGTCATTGTCATAGCTGAAATCGATCGCCGCCTTTAGCAAATCCATTGAGCGGGCTTCGTCCGCTATGGCTTCCACCATATGCCGGATCGGGTGCACAAAAGAAGCGTCCCATTGGGCGTGAAAACCCGCGCCGCCCTTTTCAACATCCCTGCTGATCAACTCGTTGTTGCGCAGGTCCTCGGCAATTAAAATTACATCCGCTGATTTGGAGCGAATTTCCCGGTTGATCATTGCCAAAAGGCTGTAACCTTCCTCAAGCGGGTTCTCCTCATCCCCATCCTTGGTGCGCACATACAAGGTGGAGTCAAACCGCAAGCCGTCCACATGGTATTCTTCCAACCACATCAGGGCATTATCGCGAATAAACTGACGTACTTCAGGACGTCCATAATCGGGACGGGTACTGCCCCAGGGTGTCTCAGCCCGATCGTCATTGTAAAAGTAGATGCCGCCAAAATCATCCTCATGCCAGCCATCAAAACGCCACAGGTCCAGATCACTGGGACCAAAATGGTTATAGACCACATCCTGAATGACCGACAAACCAGCTTTATGCGCTTCTCTGACAAAATTCTTGTAAGCCTCCGGACCACCGTAGGCAGTTTCAACCGCAAAAATGTTGGCCGGGTTATAGCCCCAGGAAATGTCGCCCGAGAACTCGGCCACCGGCATGATCTGGATCACATTCACGCCCAGTTGTTTGAGGTGATCAAACTTTTGAGAGACCTTCTGGAAAGTGCCCGGGGTGCCATCCTGATCGGCCGAGAATGACCCAATGTGCATCTCGTAGATCACCAGGCTGTTATGGGGCGGCAAGCGATGGTCATCGCCCTGCCAGTCAAACCCGTGGGCGTCATAGATTACGCTGTTGCCAACCGAGTTGGTGACCTGGCGGGCGTAGGGGTCGATCCGATAGAGCTTTTCACCTTGATTGTAAATAACGTATTTATACTGCTGTCCATTTCTCGCGGCAGGGACATCAGTATACCAGTAGCCATTTCCTTCATGCTCGAGCCGTTGTGACCCTTCTTTCCAATCGTTGAAGTCGCCAACGATTTCAATTTTCTCAGCGTGAGGTGCCCAAACTCTAAAAGCGACACCCTCATTGTGAACGATTGAGCCCATTCCCGGCTTAGTTATGTTTTCTTTTTTCATTTTTTCCTCGTCGTACAGGTGCCAGATGCCTCTCTCAAGATGTATAGCCTGTCTGGCTCCTCAGCTTAATCATAGTCTCAATTTTCTACTTGATTGATTTAAAGTTGAGACAAACCTCCCCAAAATTCAGAGGTTTCTCGTTTCAGATTTCAGGGAGGGATCTCAGAGCTTTGACTCTTCCAGTTTGCCTTTTTCAAGCCGCTTCAGATAAATCAGTCCAATGACCAGACCGACAATAACAATCAGGTGAAAAACCATCATCAACAAATCCTGCAAAAGCAAAGCCGCAAATGCATCCCACACGTAGAGAAGTAAACCTATCAGATAGGGCAGGCTTTTCCCTTTGCCAGAAAAATAAGCGATCAGGCCAAAGGCAAGCACCAAAACAATCAGTAACAAAACTGCTGGGATCTGGCTGCCGCTCAGTAGACTGTTAAGCCATTTGGGAGCGGCAAGGCTGAAAAACCATTCTTTCTCAGTGTTGATGGTTTCCAGAATATAACCGAGCAAAGCAAAGACCGCGATCCAGGTAAACCAGTTGGCATTCTTCCTGACACGCAATTCTGTCTCAGGATCAAACCCAACCGGGTTTGCAGACAAGGCTGAATTTTCTTCAGGCGTCTGTGCGCCTGGCGCAATTTCTGTTTTCGATGTTTTTCCGCTTTGGTCCATCACTACCTTCCTTAGGCTCTAGATGATAACACTTTTTGTTTTGCCAGCTTTTCCTCACCTGTACGTTCAGAATCACAAAACTCTTCAAATATCCCAGTAGGTCCGTATGGAAACAGGACTCCCTTCTCAAAAGTAAGCCTATTTTCCTCAATGGGTTGAGAATATTTATAGATTTTTTTAGTCAGCTATTAGCGATAGCCCTCTGCCTGGAGATTGAAGAGATGGGCGTAACTGAGATCGCGCGCCATCAGCTCTTCGTGGCTGCCCAGCTCAACGATGCGCCCCTCATCCAGGACCACGATCCTGTCTGCCATGCGAACAGTTGAAAAGCGGTGTGAGATCAGGACTGCAATGCGCCCCTCCATCAGTTCCCGGAAGCGCTTAAAAATTTCATATTCTGCTTCTGCGTCAAGGGCTGAGGTAGGCTCGTCCAGAATCAGGACTTCGGCCTTGCGCATAAAAGCGCGGGAAAGGGCCACTTTTTGCCACTGTCCGCCCGAAAGCTCGTGCCCCTGATTCCAACGGCGTCCCAAAACGGTTTCGTAGCCCTGGGGCAATTCAGACACAACCTCATCAGCTCCGCCTTTGTTGGCGGCTTCTTCCACCCGTCCGGTTTCGTTCAGGTCTTCAATTTGTCCGAAACCAATATTTTCTTTGACGCTGAACTGATAGCGCACATAGTCCTGAAAAATCACGCCAAAGCGCTGGTGCAAACTCTTCAGGTCAAACTCGCGCAAATCGATGCCATCCAGGGTGATGCGCCCTTCAGAGGGGTCATACAAACGGGTCAACAACTTGATCAAAGTCGTCTTACCCGCTCCGTTCAAACCAACCAGGGCGATACTTTCACCCGGTTTGATGAACAAGTTGATGTTTTTGAGCACATATTTTTCTGAGCCTGGGTAATGAAAAGAAACATTTTCAAAGCGGACGCCCTGCTCAATTGGAGCCGGTGCTATCTTGCCATTCTCAGGGGAAAGCAGTGAGGGCTGAATTGCCAAAAAGTCGATCAGGTTATCCAGGTAGAGGTTGTTTTCGTAGAGCCGGCTGAAATTGTCCAAAAGTTGCTGCACCGCCCGTTGGGATTGGCGGAAGACCGACAGGAACATGGTCATATCACCCAGGGTGATGGCTTGTGAGATTGTGCGGACAATCACCCAGATGTAACTGCCGTAATAGGCCAGGTTCGAGAGCATGCCCCAGCCCAAACTTGCCAGGGTGTTGCGCCGTGCTATGGAGGTGTCCTCTTCCAGGAAGCGGGTGAACAGCTCTTGGTAACGCAGCTTGAGCGCTGAGCCCAAGCCAAAAAGTTTGATTTCTTTTACCGTCTCATTGCTGGTCAGTAGCATTTCGATGTAACTGAGCAAGCGCGACTCAGGCGCCCTGCGGCTGATGGCTCGGAAGGACATCTCAGCAAAGCGTGAATTGGACAGGAAGTTCGGTATGGCTGCCAGTATGACCGCCACCGCCAGCCAGGGGCTGAACCCCACCAATAAAACCACCAAAGAAACCAGCGTGATCAGCTGTTGAACCACCTGCGAAATTGCCGAAACGATCGCCAAGGCGGAGCTGTCAGACCTGCGGCGGGCATTTTGCATGGCGTCATAAAAAATCGGGTCTTCATAGAATTGCAAATCCAGGTTGATAGCTTTATCAATGATCAGAGTGTTAACATGCCTGGTCAGAAGTGAGCGCAAGACGCTGTTGGAAAGGCTTTGAAGCGATGAAAGCACCGTGCTGATCAGCAAAAGAGCAAACTCGGCGATCACATAAGGCAGCACCAAATTCAGGCCAACCTGGATGCTTGCCTCAACTTCAATAGCCTGTAGTATCCGGTCGACGATCATCTTTCCCACCCAGGACTGTGCCGCTGGCATGAGGGCGATGATCGGGATCATGCCAAAGCTGAGCAAGGTGTGGCGTTTGCTGGCGTTCCAGACCAGCAAAAAAGCCCGGGGGGTGTTGCGCAGCGCATCCGTTGCGTCCCGCCAACCGGATTTGATGCTTTCAGATAAATTACTATTCGGTTGGCTTCTGTTGTTGTGCGATGGTTTTCCTGTGGTCATATTTTTGTCCAGGTTGATTAAACTTGTTTTTTACTTATTCTAACGCACTTAAACAGAAAATCGCATCCTGGATCAAAACCTGGACTCAACTCTATTTACAAAGAGGTCTATAGCCTATTTCTTTCTGCTTCAACAAGGCAAATTTGTGTCACCACAGCCAATTAAAGACACCTTGAGGTGTTGAAGCCTCAAGGTGTCTTTTGTCAAGGAAAACAGATCAGATTGTTTCCAAATAGCGTTTCACTTCCCAATCGGTCACGTTGATCCTGAACTCTTCGATCTCCGCTTCTCGCGATTGAATGAAAGTGGAATACAAACTTTCTCCCATTGCCTCTTTCATCAAGGGGTCACTTTTGAACTCGTGCAAAGCCTCAGCCAGGGAGCCGGGCAAGACTCCCACATCCAGGTCTTCCCGCTTTTCTGAGGTCAATTCATAAAGGTTGACGTTGTTGACAGGCTCAGGGCAGGTGATTTCTTTCCCGTCCACTGCGTCCAGGGCCGAAGC
>JAQVUC010000044.1 GCA_028699715.1 Anaerolineaceae bacterium
AAGAACCTGACCTTGTTTGGTTTGGAGGATAGGGTTGAATTCAAGCCTGGGGATGCGGCTGACGGTTTTGAAGAACGCAACCTGGATGTGATTTTTTTGGACCTGCCCAATCCCTATGATTATATGGAACAAGTTCAACGCAGCTTGAAGGCAGGCGGCAACTTTGGCACTTTGTTGCCAACCGTAAACCAGGTCGAAATCACATTGAAAGCGCTGACCCACAGCAACTTTGCCTTTATTGAAGTCTGTGAAGTGCTGCTGCGCCATTTTAAGTCGGATTGGACCCGCTTTCGTCCGGTTGACCGGATGGTTGCCCATACCGGCTATCTGATCTTCGCCAGGGCGATCCAGCAAAGTGAGCTTGAGCTTGGTGAACAGACTCAGGAGGTGCTTAATGACAAGCCTGAGGTGGAGGCTTGACAGCTTTGATCGACATACCCGCAAACTTGGCTGACAGGTTGGCAGAGCACGCAAAACAGCCTTCCGTTTGGGATGACCCGGAGTTTGACCGGGGGGAAAGAAAGTTAGTGCCGGCTGCTGTGCTGGTGCCGTTGATCCGTATGGGTGAGCAGTGGCATTTGGTCTACACCCTTCGTTCCAACCTCTTGCACGACCACAGCGGACAAGTTTCTTTTCCGGGAGGGTCCTGGGAAAATCATGACCCTGATCTGATTGCCACGGCCTTGAGAGAATCCAGGGAGGAAATAGGACTCGATCCAGCAAAAGTTCGTGTTCTGGGCTGCATGGCAAAGATGGAAATGGTGACTCATTTCAAAGTTACGCCAGTGGTAGGAGTGGTTGATTGGCCGACGGTGCTGACAGTCAACCCGGATGAAGTCGCGCGGGTTTTTTCCATCCCCTTGGATTGGCTCGCCAGTAAAGAAAATCATGATTTTCAGGTGCACACCCACCGGAGCAAGGATTTCAATGTGCCTTACTTCAAGCCTTATGATGGCGAGACAGTCTGGGGAGCCACCGCCATGATAACGCTTGAGTTGATCAGAATCTTTACAGCCTGGGAATAATTAACAATAAATCAGGATAATGAAAAGACCTGTTGATAAAACAGGTCTTTTTATGAGCTTTAGAAAAAAGATTGGGAGATTATTCCTCTCCTTCTTCCTCTTCTTCTTTCTTACCTTTTTCCAGAACTTCAGGTTCAACGTCGAGTTCTTCAACTTCGGCAGGTTCTTCTTCTGCTTCTTCAGCAACGTAACCAACAGAAACGATCACTTCATCCGCTGGAGTTAGGATGGTGATTTTGTCACCCAATTTCAGTTCACCAACGGTGATAACGTCTTCAGCAGTGACGATACCACTCAGGTCAACTTCGATGCGCTCGGGCAGCTCGTTTGGCAGAGCTTCGATTTCGAGTTCGTTCAAAGTTTGGTTGATCAGAGCGCCAGCAACTTCGTCCAGGACGGGGGCTTCGCCGATCAGTTCAATGGCGACACTGGCTTTCAATTTCTCAGTCATGGAGATCGCCAGAAAATCGATGTGCAGTAATTCACCAGTAACAACATCGAGTTGTCGATCGCGAACGATGGCTTTGGTCTTTTTGCCATCTAGATCCAAATTGATCAGGGTGGTGGGGGTAATTTTTTTCATCATCAGGGACGTTGAATGAGCTTCCATTTGAATCGGATAGGATTCAACCTTGTGTCCGTAGACAACGCCTGGGAGCAGTCCCTGACGGCGCAATTGAGAGACCTGCTTACCAGTCACCTTGCGCTTTTCAATTTTGATATTGGTTTCTTCTTGTTTTGTAGTCATATTTCCTCCGGGCGCCTCTCACCTTTGCGGTTACCCTCGCCCTTATATTTACCAGACGGATTTCTGGCGACTGGTAATTTTACTCGTTGGAGAAAGATAAGTCAACCGCCAATGCTTTTTTCGATAAATTTAGGCCATTATTTTTGCTTGCATATGGGCTGGCTGCCTTATAATAGCTATAGCGGAGGACCTATGTGCGGAAGATTTACGATGGCTATCGATACGGATGATTTACGGACCTGGTTGGATCTGGAGCAAGCTCCTGAGGATTGGGAAAAGCGCTATAACATCGCCCCGTCTCAGGATGTGGCAACCATTCCAATGATTGAAAACAGGAATATTGTGTGGATGCGTTGGGGGCTGGTTCCCTTTTGGGCTAAAGATCCTTCCATCGGCTACAAGATGATCAACGCCCGGGCTGAAACGGTGGCAGAAAAACCTGCTTACAGGAACTCCTTCAAAAACAAACGCTGCCTGATTTTGGCTGACGGTTTTTACGAATGGAAAAAAGTAGGCAAAACTTCGATACCGTTTTTCTTTCAACTTGAGAATGGCGCGCCCTTTGCTTTTGCGGGTCTCTGGGATGACTGGGAGAATAGAGGAGTATCTTCTATGCCGGGCATCCCGGGTTTGACAACCTGCACTTTGATCACAACTGAAGCTAATGGTAATGTCTCACCAGTCCATGGACGGATGCCAGTAGTTTTGACGGGCGAAAAAATGTGGGACTGGCTGGGTGAAGATGATCCAAAACGGCTTTTGAACTTGCTCAAGCCTTTACCCGAAGGGCAGCTAAACAGTTGGCAGGTAAGCCGGGATGTGAACAGCCCCCAAAACCAGGGGAAGTATTTGATCGAACCTGACAATGAAGGACTGCCTGGAATTTTGAACGATTGACCGGGCTGCCTGAGCAATACAGCACTTTATATTTAAGCGTTCTAATGTAAAATTACCTTTATCAATTCAGGGACAACAGAATTTGGAGATCGAATGAACCTAATCCGACGCTTGACACTGGCATTGTTAATGCTTTCCTTATTGTTATCTGCTTGTCAGCCGGACGCAACAGAGGTCATCCCGTATCCAATTGAAACCGAAATCCCAATCTCATACCCTGTCGAAAGCATCGAAGAGACCCCGGCGGTTGAAGTTGTGCCAACAGAATCTGTTGAAGAAGACCCCCAGGGCTGGTGGAACGAGGTGGTCTTCTATGAGATTTTTGTGCGCTCTTTCAAAGACAGTGACGGCGATGGTGTTGGCGATTTTCAAGGCATCATCTCGATGTTGGATTATCTGAATGACGGCAACCCTGAAACAACAGATGATCTGGGCATCGGAGGCATCTGGCTGATGCCGATCATGCCTTCCCCTTCCTACCACGGCTATGACGTCACCAATTATCTGACGGTGAACCCGGAGTACGGAACAATAGCCGATTTCAAACAACTTTTGGAAGAATGCCACCAGAGGGGCATCCAGGTTGTGATCGATTTTGTGATCAATCACACTTCCAGCGAACATCCCTGGTTCCTTTCTTCGCAAGATCCAGCCAGCGGTTTTCGAAACTGGTATGTCTGGGCGGACAAAAATCCTGGCAAGTCCGGACCCTGGGGACAAAACGCCTGGTATGAAAAGAATGGCGCTTACTATTACGCTCCCTTCTGGAGCGGCATGCCCGATCTGAATTACCACGAACCCATGGTCACCAAAGCCATCTATAATGCGACGGAGTTCTGGCTGGATTTGGGAGTGGATGGCTTTAGAGTGGATGCTGCCCGCTACCTGTTTGAAGAGGGCGTGACTCTGCAGGACACCAAAAGTTCGATTGCCTGGTTCCAGGACTGGCGTGAGTTTTATCAGGAGATCGATCCAGAAACCTATACCGTGGGTGAAGTCTGGACGGATACCCAGATCATCGCCAAGTACAACCAGCCAACCCGGGGCATGCAAACTTATTTCATGTTCGATCTGGCTGGCGATATTCTGGGCGGAATTTACTCTCCCGATCCTTCCCGGATTATGAAGAGTTACCTGGACACTTTGGAATACTTTCCTGATCAGCAGTTTGCAACTTTTCTGACCAATCATGACCAGCAGCGGGTGGGCTCTTACTACAACGAACGTCTACTGCAGCAAAAGTTAGCCGCTTTCGTTTACTTGACCGGACCGGGAACACCTTACATTTATTATGGAGAAGAAATTGGCATGATCGGTGGAAAACCGGACGAACTGATCCGCAAACCGATGCAGTGGTCCGCTAGCCCCAACGCTGGTTTCAGCGAGGCAGAGCCCTGGCAGGATCCGGCTGAAGGATGGCAGGAAAGCAACGTTGAGCTGCAGGACAAAGACGCAGAATCGCTGTTGAATTGGTATCGGGGCTTGGTCAATACCCGCAATCAGTTGCCCGCGCTTCAAAAAGGGGACTATTTGCCCTTTACCTCCTCCTGCCGCAGGCTTTACACAGTGGCCAGAGTGCTGGATGATCAGGTGGTGCTGACTATTGCCAATTTGGGCGTCCAGACCATGGAAGATTGCACCATCTCGCTTGAAGCAAGTCCATTAGCCGGCACCTGGCAAGCGGAAAGCGTTTGGGGAGCGCTGCCTTTTGAAGAAATCACCTTTGAGTCAAATGGAAGTTTGAACGAATTTTTAGTCGCGCCGCTGCTTGAAGGCGGCCAGACGATGATACTCACGCTGAAAAAATAATTCGGCAATTTTTGCACTAAGGTAAAGGAGAACGATGAAAACCATCAGCAAATTATTGAGCATAGTGCTTCTTTTGGCACTCCTGGCCGGTTGCTCAAAACCAGCCACAACGCCGGAAGTGACGCAAGCCCCTGTGGAAGAGCAGCCAGTTGCGACAGAAGAAACAGAGGAAGTTGCAGCCCCGACAGAGGAAGTGGTCGAGGACTTGCCGCTGTATGTGAATCTGACCTGGCATCAGCATCAGCCTTTGTATTATAAAAATGAGGATGGGGTTTATACCCGTCCTTGGGTGAGGGTGCACGCCACCAAAGATTACCTTGATATGGCTGAAATGATCGACCAGGCCCCAGGCATGAAGGCTACCATCAACCTGACGCCTTCGCTGATCCGCCAATTGGATGATTTTGTAAACAATGGCACCAAGGATTTGTATTGGGAACTGGCTGAAGTGCCTGCCGCGGAACTCAGCCTGGAGCAAAAAACGTTCATTCTGGAACGCTTCTTTGATGCCAACTGGGATCACATCATCGCCGTATTTCCGCGCTACCAGGAGCTGCTCGATCTGCGTGGTGGAACTGACGCAGAGGCCATAGCAGCTGCCGTCGAAAGCTACACCGAACAGGATTTCAGAGACCTGCAAATTTGGTTCAACCTGGCCTGGGTGGACCCGGATTATCTGGCTCAGGAACCCTTCAAAGCCCTGGTAGACAAAGGCAGGGATTTTAGCGAAGAAGATAAAATAGCGCTCTTTGAGGGCATCTATGACTTGATTGCCCTGGTTATCCCAACCCATAAAGAACTGCAGGATAAGGGCGTGATTGAGGTAATCACCACACCCTACGCTCATCCAATCCTGCCGTTGATTTATGACAGCGATTTGGCACTGGTGGGTAATCCTAAAGCCATCATGCCGACTGAACGCTTCAGCTATCCTGAAGACGCGCTGGCGCATTTGGCCAAAAGTGTGGAAATGTATGAAGAGCATTTTGGGCAGCCTGTGCGCGGTCTTTGGCCGGGTGAAGGCTCCGTTGCGGAAGAAATTGTGCCGATGGTTAGTGATGCTGGTTATGCCTGGATGCAAACCGGTGAACCTGTATTGGTTGCCAGCCTTGGTTTGGAGGGAGATCGTTTTGCCAGGGACGGCGAGGATATCGTCACCGACCCGGACACCTTCTACCGACCTTACTACGTGCAGGGAGAGACCGGCGAGAAAGTCGCGGTCTTTTTCCGTGACTGGAGTATCTCCGACAAAATCGGCTTTACCTACTCAGGCATGAGCGGCGAAGCAGCCGCCAATGACATGGTCAGTCGTTTGGAAGCCATTCGTGAAAAGTTACAGGGTGTGGAAGGTCCTCACATCGTCAGCATCGTTGTGGATGGTGAGAACGCCTGGGAAAATTATGACAATGATGGCAAAGAATTCTTCCACTATCTTTACAGCCTGCTCGGTCAGAGTAAGACACTGAAAACCATCACCCCGTCTGAATATCTTGAGCTTTATCCTGAACAACGTGAACTGGAGACCCTCTTCCCGGGAGCCTGGTTCAGCGCTAATTATGATACCTGGATCGGTGAGGCTGAAGAAGCCGAGGGTTGGAACCTGCTCGGACAGGTCCGCTCCGATTTAGCCAAGGTCCAGGCTGGTGAGATTACCGCTGAAGGTGGCGATTTGGAAGAGGCCTTCGACTTTATGTACCTGGCAGAGGGCTCGGATTGGTTCTGGTGGTATGGCACCGATCAGGATTCAGGACAGGATAGCTATTTTGATTTGGGTTACCGTGAGCTGCTGAAAAGCGTATATACCTCTCTGAATCTGGAACCGCCGGCCAATCTGGATATCCCTGTCATCCAACCCCAACCGGTGAAGGCAAAAACAGCAGTGAATGGCGAAGGCACACCGGAAATTGATGGTCAGGTTGAAGACGAAGCCTGGAACAGAGCTGCCAATTATGCAGGAGTAAGAAACAGCCAGATCAAAGATTTCTATTACACGCTTGATCAGGAAAACTTATATCTACGGCTGGACCTGGAAGAAGCTCTGTCTGGCGATCAGGCTGTGCAGTTGTATTTAAACCTTCCGGCAGAACGAAACCGGATGTTGACCGGCTTGGAGGAAGATGTCAGGCTGACCATGCCTGCGAACAAGGTCATTTTGATTAATCAAAATCAAGGCGTGGGAACTCTTTACCAGAATGACGGCTATACCTGGTCAGAGCAAGAGGCTGTTTTTGGTCAGGCTGCTTTCGGTCAGAATACGCTGGAGTTGGCACTGCCCTTGTCTGTGCTCGGTGAAGTAAGTTCAGGGGATACCATCCCCTTCCAACTTGTACTCAGCGGTACTCCAGCGCTTGTCTTTCCTGCTGAGGCTCCAGGAGTCATTCAATACTTCAGTTTTGAACCACTGACAAGCATTTTGTTGGTTGAAGACCCTGAAGGCGATGATTCCGGTCCAGGCACTTATACTTATCCCACTGACGGCGTCTTCAAAGAGGGCGATTTTGATCTGACCTCATTTGAAGTTGCCAGTGATGGAGCAAATTTGGTCTTTACCTTTGCGGTCAAGGCTCCCATAACCAATGGTTGGGGTTCTCCTTCCGGTTTCTCGGTGCAGACTTTTGACGTGTATATCGACAAAGACCCTGCCTCGGGCACCGGCGCGCGTATGCTCTTACCTGGACGTAACGCAGCTCTGAGTGAATCTGATGGTTGGGAAATCGCTTTATGGGTGGAAGGCTGGACCCCGCAAGTGGTCGTCCCTGACGCTTCCGCGGATAACGCACCGGTCAACTACACCGAAGCCACCAGTGCTATGAAGATTTACGTAGATTCTGGTCGAAACGCTGTAATCGTTAGTGTCCCGACCGAATTCTTTGGCGAAGGTGACCCTATGGATTGGGCATACGCGGTGGCAGTATTGGGGCAGGAAGGCTATCCGGCCGATGGGGTTTGGCGTGTGCGCGATGTCAGCATGAAAGCTGAAGCCTATCGCTTTGGCGGCGCGCCAGCCGACAATAACCATACCCGCATCATTGACCTGCTTTTGCCGGGAGATGCTGAAATATCCCAGGCGGATGTTTTGAGTACTTACCCCTCATCCGCTGCACCC
>JAQVUC010000045.1 GCA_028699715.1 Anaerolineaceae bacterium
CGATACAGTCGATGCCCTTTTGAAGACCGTCAATCACTTCATCAGCCACAGCAGGCAGGCTGAGCTCCGGACCCTGGTCGAAAGGAATGCCTTTTGGCGACGGAATGCGCACATCCACTTCCCCAGGGTAGGGCAGGTTATTGCCGCCATTTAAAAAGAAGGTGACATGCGCGAATTTTTCCGATTCTGCACAACGTAGTTGGGATTTGCCTGCCTTGCTCAGCACTTCCCCCAAGGTATGATCAAGTCTGGATGGGGCAAAGGCAACCGGCAGATCCTTAAATTTGTCGTGATACAAAGTCAGGATAACAAACTCAAGATCTTTAAGCTGCTTCCGCTCAAAATGCGGAAAATCAGCTTCAGTGAAGGCTTCAGTCAGCTCAATTTCCCGTTCGCCCCGGCGGCAGCAGAAAATGACCGCGTCACCGTCCTGAACCAGGCCAAGGGGCTGTCCGGCTGAGTCCAAGCGCACCAGAGGCTCCATGTAATAATCGGTCTGTCCGCCTGAATAAGCTTGCCTGACTGCTTCCCCCAGGAGAATGCCGCCGTGAAGATCTCCATTTTTGTTCATAGCGCCTACCTCCATTAATGCTATCCTATTTTTGGTCCAGATCAGCTGGATTTGAGGACTGGAATCTACCATCAAGATTGACTTTCGGGCTGGACGGAAAGATGTCAAGCAGATCTGTAATTTGATGGATGATCAGGTCAGGTCGATTTTCGTCCGTGATGGTAGCCTCGGCTAGTGCTTCCGGGCTGGTCAGGATGATCGTAATGCCAAAGCCGGCTGCCCGGGTTCCGGTGACGTCACGCTTTAGATTGTCGCCAACATAAGCACAGCGCGAGGGGTCGACACCCGCGTTTTGGGCAGCTATGTGGTAAATTGCCGGGTCTGGTTTGCGAATACCCAACACGGAAGAAAGGGCAACGGATTTGAAATAGGGGGTAAAGCCATCCGCTTCCATCCACTCTGGGATCTCGCTGGTGGTGATCAGGTTGCTGATGATCCCAAGCGTGTAGCCGCGATCATAAAGGGTTTGAACCACATCTTTACCATGCTCCACCACCACCCGCAGCCCCATAGACTGGCGATACTGGTAGGTCAATTCTGTGCCTAGTGGTCCGATGCGTTCTGCTGGAAAATCAAAGGCAAGCCAACGCGTCCAAAGTTCGGACTCGGGTGCTTCGCGCATGGTGTCAAAGGCCCACTTGCGATAGACCTTATAGCGTTGGTCCAGCTTTTCTAAGAAGCTTTCCGGAGATTCGTCGGTACCGACCAGTTCAACAATTCTTTGCCTGGCTTTAGCCTGGTGTTCATCATTCTGGGTGAGCTTTCGCAGCGTATTCCCAAGGTCGAGAAAAACCGCTTCAATTTCCTGGATCATTTGTCAGCCTTCCTTATTAAAAGGACCGCGTTTATGAACGTGGAGGGAAGATATCGAGGAGTTGCTTGATTTCCTTGATAACATGATCAGGTTTGAGGTCACTCGACTGTGGTTCTTTGGCCAAAGTGGCTGGCTCTTCAATCAGAACCATCATTCCGAAACCTGCCGCCTGGGTTCCTTCTACGTCCCTGATGGGATTGTCTCCCAGATAAGCACATTTGGCAGGCTCCACGCCTATCACCCTGGCAGCCAGTGTGTAAATCGTTGGGTCGGGCTTGCGGATCCTCACCTTGGAGGAAAGGATAACGGCCTTGAAATAAACGGTTACACCATCTGAAATCATCCAGTCCGGAATTTCTGTTTCCGTAATTGTGTTGGCGATGATTCCTAATTTATAACCGCGGCGGTCGAGTTCGGCGAGGGTATCTTTGACATCTTCACGGGCAACGCGCCTGCCGTCGTGGTCGCGCCACAGCCGGGTAAGGCGGCTAACGTTGGGCGCGATGATCTCAATGGGGTAGTCCGGCAGGAGCCACTGTGTCCAAAGTTCCATTTCCGAAGCATCCAAAAGCGATTTCTTTGCGAGACTGCGGTAAGCTTTCCAGTTTTTTTCCAGCTTTTCAAAGAAAACTTCGGGGGTTTCCGTTGCGTTGACCAGGGTCATCAGGTCATCTTTTGCCTGTTGTTGAAACCCGGGGTCTTCTATAACAATACGCAGCGTGTTGCCTACATCCAAGAAAATGGCTTCGATATCAGGTGTCATTATTCCTCCAGGATCGTTTTAACTTTCAAAATCAAAAAAAATGTAATGAATCTTTCAATTGCATATCTTACGACAAGATCCACCAATTTGCAAGTAATCTTGCGAAAACTATTGACTTTAAGCCAAAGAGATTGTAAACTATAGCAGTCAATGCACACGTGTGCATAATGAGAGGACCCAATGGCAGTTACCATCAAAGACATCGCAAAAAGGGCAGGGGTTTCACACTCCACAGTTTCCCGCGCGCTGCGGGTTAATCACCTGGTGTCAAGTGAAACCGCCAGGCGAATTCGCCAGGTTGCCCAGGAAATGGGCTATAGACCCAGCGCGGTGGCGCGCAGCCTCAAGACAAAACGGACCCAGGTTTTGGGCGTGATTGTCAGCAGCATTTCCGATCCATTCTTCGGCGAAATCCTCAACGGCATTGAAGTGAGCGCACAGGCTGGAGGCTACAGTCTGTTCATCGCAGCCTCCCAACACGATCCTGTCAAGGAACGGCAAATTGTTCAAACGATGATGGAGCAGCGCACAGATGGCGTCATAATTTGCTCGTCTTCCTTTAGTCCAGAGCACGGCCGGGAGTTGCTCTCATACGGATTTCCGGTGGTGGTGGTCAATCATCAAGGCAGCGAAAGCTTTAATTACTCCATTTATCATGATGATGTTGATGGCAGCTCACAAATCACCCGGCATTTGATTTCGCTTGGACACAAAAGAATTGCCTATCTGGGCAATTCCCAATCGGGCCGGACAACGCAGGATCGCTTGCGAGGTTTCCTGGATGTCATGTCTGACGCGAATCTCGAGGTTCCAGACTCCTACATCCATCATGTGGAAGGTGGGGATCCGAAACTTGGCCAGGAGAGTGTTGAATACTTCACGCGATTATCAACCAAACCAACGGCGATCGTCTGCTTTAATGACACGCTGGCGATTGGGGTGGTGAAAGGTTGTGAAAAAGCAGGATTAAGGATTCCAGACGATCTATCGGTGACCGGTTTTGACAATATCACTTATTCAGCCTTTACCGCGCCGAGTCTCACTACCTTTGACCAGCCAAAATTCTCTATAGGACAGGAAGCCGCCCAACTTTTGTTGGATTTGCTAAAAGCCGAGGATGGAATCATTCCAGACACACCAAATGTGAAAGTGCTGCAAGGGAAGTTGTTGGTCAGGGAATCAACTGGCATTCCCAGTGAGGATTAATCGAAACTATGAACACAGCATTGTCTCTCAAAGCAAATACCGACCTCTCCCTCATCCCACAATCCATTTTGCGTTACAGAGGATTGGAATTAGGTCTGGCAAATGCATCAGGTGGCAAGGAATTGGTGATCCTGGCTTCAAGCAATGATGTGAGACTCAAACGATTTGAAGGCGAGCAGTCGGAATTCGGGGAAGGAAAACTCTTGCGAGGACCTCTTTCGTCTGCCAACGCGGCAGCATTGAGGGAATTACTACCCTGGCTCCAACCGCAGGTATTGGGGCTAAAGACCTCGGCGGGCATGGGAGATCGCTTGGGGCTGGCAACACCCGGGCATGTTCGGGCTACCCGCATGTGCCAGGGAAAAGTGGCTCCGATATTCGCACAGCAATCCATCAGGGAACTAACACGGACCGGTCGCACGCCCCAGCAAGTTATGGATGATGCCATGTGGGGCGTCTTCCAGGAGAACTGGCAGGAAGGCTTTGGCGCGGACGCGGACCATCTGAAAACTGAATCTGATATTGATGCCTGCCTTGCTGCTGGTTTTACATTCTTCACAATTGACCCGGGCGAATTCGTGAATGATCAAGCCGACAACCTTGGATTGGAAGACCTCAAAATTCTGGCTGTGGACCTTCCGTCCGCGCTGAGAATGACTGAGAACGATCTGCTTGAAAGTTCGCACACCATACAAGGACTGAACATTTATTTTTCTGAAGCAATTTTGCTAAAGGCAATGGTGAAATACGGGCATGCTGTCTGGCATGTCGTAAAAATGTATCAGCACCTGCGCAATTCCAGCGCTGGAAAACCCTTTGAACTGGAAGTATCGGTTGATGAAACGAAGTCACCAACCAGTCACGCGGAACACTATTACATTGCCCGTGAGTTAAAGCGGATGGGGGTTCAGTGGGTCAGCCTGGCTCCCCGTTTTGTGGGTGAATTTGAAAAAGGCGTCGATTACATAGGAGATCTGGCCACCTTTGACGCCGATATCAGCGGGCATGCCGCCATCGCCAAAGAGTTGGGACCTTACAAGATCAGTCTCCATTCGGGTTCGGACAAATTCAGCATTTATCCCATAGCCGCTCGCCGGACAAGGGGACTTGTGCACCTGAAAACTGCCGGAACCAGCTACCTGGAAGCAATTCGCACCATCGCGGAAATCGACCCGGCCTTTTTCAAAGAAATTTTTAAATTCTGCCTGGGTCGCTACGAGCAGGACAAGCTCAGCTATCATGTTTCTGCCCGGTTGGAGCGGGCTCCAGGCATCCAGGAGACATTGACCCCCAACGACTATCTGGACAACTTCGACGCGCGTGAGATCATTCATGTCACATTCGGCTCGGTGTTGCAAGAGAAAACCCCCGATGGCACCTGGCGTTTTTATGACCGTTTGATGGCATTGCTCTCCCAGCATCCCGAAGTATATGCCAACAACCTTGAACGACACTTCGTGCGGCACCTGAAGCCGTTCTGCCTTAAATCAAAGCCTACAACCACTAAGACGAAATGACGGGTGAAAAGATGATGGAAATAAAACAAATTTATGATTTTTCAGACCTTTGCGCTGTCGTAACTGGTGGGGCAGGCGTCCTTTGCGCGGAAATGTGCCGGGCTCTGGCAAGCCTGGGCGCGAAGGTTGCCATTTTGGACCTCAACCTGGCAAACGCACAAAAGCTGGCAAATGAAATCCAGGAAAACGGCGGCACGGCGCTGGGCATTGCCTGCAATGTGCTGGATAAAGAGAGCGTGCAGTCAGCCTGCGATCAGGTTCTGCAAACTTTCGGCAAGGTGGACATTCTGATCAACGGTGCCGGTGGAAATAAAGCTCAGGCAACCACCAGCGCTGAATTACCATTTTTCGATTTACCCCACGACGCCTTGAAATGGGTGTTTGAGCTGAACCTGATGGGGACTATTCTGCCCTCGCAGGTGTTTGGCAAGAAAATGGCTATGCAGGAGCAGGGTGTCATCCTGAACATTTCTTCTATGAATGCCTTTCGCCCCCTCACACGCATCCCTGCCTACTCGGCAGCCAAGGCTGGGGTCAGCAACTTCACCCAGTGGCTGGCGGTGCATTTGACGCAGGAATACTCGCCCAGGATCCGCGTGAACGCGATTGCCCCTGGATTCTTCGTTACCGAACAAAATCGCTTCCTTCTCACTGACCAGGAAACTGGTGAACTGACATCACGTGGAGAAACCATCATCGCGCACACGCCCATGAACCGCTTTGGCACGCCAGAAGATCTGGTGGGCACTGTTTTGTGGTTGGTATCGCCAGCCTCGGCCTTCATCACTGGTGTAGTTGTACCGGTGGATGGCGGTTTTTCAGCTTTTAGCGGAGTTTGACGCATGACTATTGGTTTAGGGTTTCAGGATCAATATCTCGATACAAACGCTGTCGAGAGGGTGGTGGAAGAGGCGCTGTCTGGACTGGCATTGGATGGCAAGCGGGTTTTATTCCTGATCCCGGATGGCACACGCAGCATGCCTATGCCACTGATGTTTGATCTGTTTGAAAAGCACCTTTCCGGGCGGGTAGCGGCACTGGATTATCTGGTTGCCCTTGGAACCCACCAACCGATGAGTGATGAGCAATTGAGCCAGCACATCGGGCGCAAGGTCAAGGGCGGAAAAGCGGGTGAGAGCCACATTTTTAATCATGCCTGGGAAAAGCCTGAGACCTTTGTGCAAATCGGAGTGATCCCGGCTGAGGAGATTGAGAGCATTTCAGAAGGTCGCCTGGTGGAAGATGTTTCGGTGAGATTGAACCGTCTGATCCTCGATTACGATCAGATCATTATTTGTGGACCTGTTTTCCCACACGAAGTCGTTGGCTTTTCGGGCGGAAATAAATACTTCTTCCCAGGCATCGCAGGGGCAGAAATAATCAATTTTACCCATTGGTTGGGTGCGCTGATCACCAGTTATGAAATTATTGGTGCCGGTTACACGCCTGTGCGGGCTGTCATTGACCGGGCGGCATCATTTATCACAAAACCGGTCAGCTGTTTCACTCTTGTTGTGACCCATGAGGGGCTATCGGGAATTTTCTTTGGAGAAGCGCGGGAGGCCTGGGAGGCAGCCGCGGCACTCTCTGCCCGGAAGCACATCGTGTACGTGGAAAAACCTTTTGAGAAGGTCATCTCCATCATGCCGGAGCTGTATGACGATCTCTGGACGGCAGCCAAGGGCATGTATAAGATGGAACCGGTCATTGCCGACGGCGGCGAGGTGATCATCTATGCTCCAAATATTACCGAAGTCAGTTACACCCACGGAAAATACCTGGATAAAATTGGATACCACTGCCGCGATTACTTCACCAAGCAGTGGAGTAAGTTTCAGAACTACCCCCACGGGGTGATTGCCCACTCCACCCACCTGCGGGGGATGGGAACTTATGATGAAGCAAGTGGCGAAGAACAATTGCGCATAAAGGTGACTCTTGCCACTGGAATTCCCAGGGAACGATGTGAAAAAATCGGTTTAGGCTACCTCGACCCCGCTACTTTTAATCCACAAGATTGGGTCGGCAAAGAAGAGCAAGGCATCCTGGTGGTGCCTAGGGCTGGCGAAATGCTTTATCGACTCAAGGTGAACGCATCTTTTACTTATAAGGAGAAATAATGCAATATAAAATCGGTCTTATCGGTCTTGGGGTGATGGGGCGCAACCTGGCGCTCAACATTGAACGGAATGGCTTTCCTATTGCGGTTTGGAATCGCAGCCCCCAAAGAATGCACGACTTCATCAAAGAAGAAGGCGAAGGCAAGGCTTTGCTGGGTGTGGAAACACTGCCTGACCTGATTGCGGCACTCGAAAAACCCCGCCGGGTGATCCTGATGGTACAGGCTGGCGCTGCTGTTGACGAAATGATCGCTCAGATCAAACCTTTGATGGATCCCGGAGATATCCTGATCGATTGCGGCAACACCTACTTTACGGACACTGAACGCAGAAACAAAGCCTTGGAAGCCGAGGGCTTTCAATTTATTGGCGCGGGGGTTTCCGGTGGAGAAGAGGGCGCAAAGTGGGGCCCCGCCATCATGCCGGGGGGAAACCGCCCAGCCTGGGATGCTTTGAGCGAAATATTCTACGCGATAGCTG
>JAQVUC010000046.1 GCA_028699715.1 Anaerolineaceae bacterium
TTAATATCGGGTTGCCGGGACGCTCTAACGCCCTGGCGATTGCTGAGCGCCTGGGCCTGAATGCCGAAATTTTGGAAGCCGCCCGGGAAGAGATCAATCCAAGCGATTTGCGGGTGGACGATCTGCTGGAAGAGATCCATCGGCAGCGCAACCTGGCCAATACTAATTTTCTTGCCTCAGAAAAAGCCCTCCTTTCTGCTCAAAAGAAAGAAGCAAAGTTGGAAAAAAGACTGGATCATCTGGAACTGGAGCGCGATAAGATCCTGGAACAGGCTCACCTGGAAGCCGAAGGCGAATTGGAAGCCTTACAGGATGAGGTGCGGGAGCTGAAAAGGACCCTGAACCGTTTGCGCAAACAACCGGAACAAATCCTCGAGCTGGCTGAAGCGGAAGAAAAAATTGAAATTCTGGAACAAGCTCATAGCGAAAAGCAGTTCCAAAAACGCAAAACCACCCACAGCCTTCACAAACCCAGCGGACCGATCAAAGTTGGTCAAAATGTTCAAGTCAAAAAATTGAATATCGAAGGGCGGGTGACCGCCATCGATGGAGATGTCTTTGAAGTCCAGGCGGGGGCTTTAAGGCTGCGCCTGCAGGAACATGAAATCTCCCGCAAAGCTCAGGCGCTGGAAGAGGAAGAGCCGGTTGACCCCAAAAAAAAGCAAAAAACGGGCCGGACCTCACTGCCCAGCCTTTCCAGCCCCTCGTTGGAGCTGGACCTGCGGGGTATGCGCGTGGAAGAAGCTCTGGATCGACTGGACAGTTATTTGGAAAAAGGTTTTGGGACGGGGATGCTTTTTGGACGCGTCATTCACGGCAAAGGCACCGGCGCTCTCAGGGATATCGTGCGTGAAACGCTGCGGCAATCCAGCTATGTTTCGCGTTGGGAACGTGGGGGCGAAACTGAAGGCGGCGATGGGGTCAGCGTGGTTGTCTTCAAAAATACTTAAAAAGAAAAGGATCATCACTAATTTGCTCCCACATCACTGATGATCCTTTCGCACTGATCCCCTACGGCCAGTGCCTAAAAGTCTTGATTTCTAAAGAGTATAGCACTAATTAATTGAATATACAATAATTTCATAAAAAATTTTGGACATTTTCATTTTTTGCGCAAAAATTTTTCAGTTCTTCGACACGAATTATTAACAAATAGTCCAGTAAGTTCTTTATCCATCTTGTAACAAAAAACCAACACCGGTTCAGATGTTGGTTTATGCCGAAGGTGGGAATCGAACCCACATACCCGAGGGTACACGATTTTGAGTCGTGCGCGTCTGCCTGTTCCGCCACTTCGGCGAGTGGACAAAGTATACTCGTAAACAAGCTTAATGGTCAAGATTAAGTCCAAAAACCAGTGAGGTTTTCTTTGATCCTCAGGCAATTTTTTTGGGTTGAGCCTTCTCCCTTTGGCTCCTTCTAAAACAGAACCCGTATGTGGATAAAAAACAGAAGTTGTGTTCAACTTCTGTTTTTTGGTTTTTGGGCAGGGCTTGCTTAACTAATCTAAGTGATTTTAGTCCAGCTTGAACACTTTGAAATAATCGATGCTTATTTTTACATCAGAAGTGTCACTAGACCCCATCACAAAGCCTACCTTCCCAATCGGGAACGTATTATTTGGGTCAACGGCTTGTGCCATCAGATCCCCATTGACATACAAAGAAAGTTGATTCCCTTCACAAACCGCCTTGGCTGTATTGACATCCATCTGAATAACATCAGTATCAACGTAGCCTTTATATAAGGAGGTGTATTCACTATCGACCAAGGCATAAATGCTCACATAGTTATCGTATCTATAACTAAGCATGTAGTAATTTGAACTGTCTTGATAACGGCAGACAAAGCCTTGATCTGCGTCTCCAATTAGGTCAACATTCTCAAAGCTTGCTTCTAAAGCCACATCTTCAAATTCCTGATCAGGCAGGTAATCCCAGGCATTCCAATTAAGGTTTTTCATTGTGTACGTCAAAGAGCCGTTCGCTAGCTGGACATTATAAGTTTCAAAATCACCAATAGACCAGACACCTTTATCTGAATCAAATTTGTCCTCAAAGACCAACTCCCCATTTTGAAGCATTCCCGGTACTTCCTCTCCCGGAGCATAGATAAAGAGGTTATCAAAAGCGATAGTGCTTTCGGGTTCATCATTAGAGCGCAAATAGAGTGCCATCAGCCCGGATGAAAGTGAGTCATCTTCAACTTCGGCTAAAAGGTATCCATTTGCCACCAGTGTCAAGGTTGTCCCCACACACTGAGCCTGGATGTGATTTTGAACCGGGTCAATAATCCCTTCCGGGGCATAATCCGCGGCCAGATTTTCATAAACATCATTCACGTATTTGTCGATGGAGTAGTAACCGTCGTTGCCGATGGTAAGAAAGTAAAAGTTATATTCGTCAACGTAACGGCAAACAAAGCC
Source organism: Anaerolineaceae bacterium (assembly GCA_028699715.1). Lineage (GTDB taxonomy): Bacteria > Chloroflexota > Anaerolineae > Anaerolineales > Anaerolineaceae > Mesolinea. The sequence continues at coordinate 2,426 of JAQVUC010000046.1, forward strand.
GTGACCATTCCCAAGGCTGTCATCAACAAGCCGCGTGTCAACTTCCATGACCAAATCAGAGCCCAGGTCAAAAGTCTCACTCCAAAGCATGTATTCATCGCGTTGAATGGTCATTTGATATTCGCCGTCAGTGATAGTATCAAAACCAGCGTCATTTTCCCAGAAACCGAGATTCCAGGTGCCGTCGTCTGAATCAAAATAATCTTCCATTAGAATCGACCCGACAGGAATTGTCACCTGTGATGCGGGCGGCTCTTCTATGGTTGGAACGACTTCAGGTATTTCTGTTGGTTCCGGCACAGCCGCATTTGTTGGTTCAGGGATCTCCGTTGGAATATCAGTTGGGATCTCGGTCGGATTTTCAGTTGGAATTTCAGTTGGAATTTCGTTTGCAGCAAGCGTTGCTGTGGCGGTAGGGTCGGGCTCTTCTTCAACTTTTACAAGCCTGGGGGTGGAGCAAGCCGCTAAACCTAACAGAACAATGATAAAAATCAACGCTATCTTTTTCATTTTTTCCTCACTTCGCGATTGGTTAAAGTAACAAAACTACGTTCTTCTTATTAATCAAAGAATTACTTTTGAATTCTATTGATAAGTCAAAACTTCAAAATCATCGATACTGATGATAACATCCAACTCGTCATAAGCTCCCGCGGTAATGCCGACTCCACCATGGGTAAATAGATTGTCCGGATCGCTGGCCTCAGCAATCAATACGTCGTTGATATGAAGGTCAAATTGTTTGCCAATGCAAGATGCTTCAGCCTGGTTCAACCCCAAATTGATGGCATCAGTCTCAACGGTCTGATCAAACAAAGTAATCCATTCACCTTCATACATGGCATTTACTTGGACTCGATTGTTATTACCAAAGGAGATGTAATAAAAGTTGGTATCGTCAACATAACGGCAGATAAAGCCCATGACCGTTTCAGTAGAATTATTGACATTTTCAAAGCTTGCCCGCAAGAGAACATCCTGAAATGTGAGATTGTCAATCGCATCCCACACAACCCAATCCTTAATTTTCATTTTGTAATTCAAGGAACCATCAGCCAAATCGATCGTTAACTGCTGAAAGTCGCCTGTCATCCAGTTGTAGTTATCAACACTGAAATCATCTGAGAAGGCCAAATTCATTGGCATGAAATAGACATCATCATAGATAGCCGCGTCATAGACAATAAAGTTGTCAAAAGAGATCGACACCTCCCCCTCATCATAAGATTGCATTGCCAGACCCACCTCTCCGCTTGGGTGTGAATCGTCTTCCACTTCCGCGACAAGCTCATCATTTACTGTCAGTGATAAATTCGTGCCGTCACAGCGCGCCTGGATTTGGTTGAATTCAGGCGATATCACTCCTTCAGGAGCAAATCCGGAAATCAGTGTTTCCCGCATATCATCAACGTATTTATCAATAAAATACCAGCCGTCATTTCCAATCATGAGCAGGTAAAAATTGTTTAAATCTGTTAAGCGGCAGATTAAACCTTGCGCGTTTTCCATTGTTCCTGAATTCAGCAAGGTGTCAACTTCCATGACAAGATTGTCACTACCAACATCAAAGGTCTCACTCCAAATCAGCTGATTGTCTGCATGCAGGTTCATCTGATAGAAGCCGTCAGCAATGATGTCATCACCTACTCCATCGGACCATTCCCCCGTATTCCAGCGTTCATGATCTACATCAAAGCGATCAAAAAACAGAACGCTTTCCACCGCGTTTGCCTCCTGGGGTACTTCAGTCGAAGGAACTTCAGTCGGAGGAATGTCTGTAGGTGGAACTTGGCTTGGTTCAGCTGTGGGCGGGACAGCAGTGTTTGTGGGCAGGGCTGTGTTGGTAGGCACAGGCTCCACAGTAGGGACAGAAGTGGCTGAAGGAACTAGTACAGCCGAGGGTTCGGAGGTGTTTTCTACCTTCACCAATTTTGGTGCAGAGCAAGCAGAGACAGTCATCATCAGGCTTATCAAAATGAACAATATTCTTTTCATTAAACTTCTCCGGAACTAGTGTAATTAGCGCAAGTTTACCATTAAAGCTGGATTTGCCATCAATTATTACGAATTGAAAAATTAAATGGGACAGGAGCATTGGGATATAATCAAAAAGCTAAATGACCCGAAAAAGTCCAAGCCAGGAGCAAGAAATGCAATTAGGAATTATCGGTTTACCACAATCAGGCAAAACAACTGTCTACAAAGCGCTGACCGGCGCTGAAATAGCGGCTGAAATGTCCACCGGACAGATGGAAGTGCACACTTCGGTTGTGGATGTGCCAGACCCCCGGGTCGATAAACTTTGTCAGATTTACAAACCAAAAAAGATCGTCCGGGCCAAGGTGACCTATGCCGATATTGCTGGTTTGGACGGCAGTGCCGGCCGGGCTGGCTTACCAGGGGTGATGATCAATCAGTTAGCCCAAATGGACGGTTTTTTACACGTTGTGCGCCAGTTTGAAAACGCCAGCGTGCCCCACCTGTCTGGGGATGTTGACCCGGTTCGGGATATTCAAACCATGGATACTGAATTCATTCTCAATGATCTGGTGATGGTGGAGCGCCGAATGGAAAAATTGCGCGAGGAACACCGCCGTGGTGTTTCACGCCCGCGCGATGTCATCCAAGCCGAAATCGATCTCTTTGAAAAACTTGAAGCTCTGCTCAATACTGAAAAACCTCTACGACATTTCAATTTTTCAGCTGAAGAAGATAAGATCGTTGCCAGCTTCGGCTTCCTGAGCCGTAAGCCGCAAATCATTGTCTTCAATCAATCGGAGGATCAGGAAAGCATAGCCTACACCAGCCCCCACCCACACACTACTGTTGTTAGTTTTCCTGCCAAGTTGGAAGCCGACATCATGGCGCTTGAACCGGATGACGCCGCCATGTTCATGGAAGAGTTCGGCGTGACTGAGCTGGGTATGTCCCGCCTGATCAAGATTTCTTATGATTTGCTCAACGTCCACAGTTTCTTCACCGCTGGCGAAAAAGAAGTGCACGCCTGGACCCTGCGCAAAGGCAGCAATGCCCGCGAGGCCGCCGGAACGATCCATTCTGATATGGAAAAAGGCTTTATCCGCGCGGAAGTAATTTCATTTGCCGACCTGCTCACCTATGGCAGCACAGCCGAAGCCCGCAACAAAGGACGGCTGCGCGTGGAGGGCAAAAATTACATCATCGAAGATGGCGACATCATCGAAATCCGCTTCAATATCTGATTTTTCTCGATCAGTCAAAAAGCACGCTTACGCGTGCTTTTTTTGTTCCTTTATTGTAAAAATTATTTTTCTAAGATGGATTTAAGGTCTGAAAAACTCACCCGTGAAGTTAGGTCCAGACTGATGGGTGTGACTGAAACCTTCTTATCCAAAAGCACTGTCTTGAGGTCGCTGTCAAATTCGACCGTTGCTTCATCCACGCGCGGTTCATAGCCAATTTTCTTTTCGCCTGTAAGCGGGTCGGTTTGCGAAGTCACATAGAAATAGCGCTGACGCGATTGGCGTGTGATCACCCAGGGCGTTTCTGGCGTGGCACTGGCTGGCACATCCACCTTGAGCACATCCACGTCAAATGGCATTTCCAGACGCAGTAATTTTTCAGCAAAATAGCCCGTGAACCAGGCTGCCGTTCCAAAATCGACCTTGTCGGAGAGGTTGAAATGCTCGCCTACCGGAGTTTGCAAAGAGACTGCCAGGGCAGGGTGCCCAAAGGAGGCTGCTTCCAGCGCCGCGCCAACGGTTCCGCTGATGGTCACCCCTGAGGCTACGTTTTCGCCGTAGTTGATGCCTGAAACTACCAGATCAGGTTCGATTCCCATGATTTCCAATAAGCCGTGCAGCACAGCCTGGGCTGGCGACCCGCCAACAGCGTAGGTTTGCCAGGTTTGTCCGTTGATTGCCAGGGGCTGCACATCCACTACCCCGTCGGATTCACGCGGCAGAGCGCGTCCCATGGAGGTTTGCTGCACCCGTGGGGCCACCACGTGCACAAAGCCCAGCTTTGAGAGCGCTTCAGCAGCCGCCCAAAGCCCGGGGGAGTTGATGCTGTCATCATTGGTCAATAATATTTGAGGTCGTTTATTTTCTGTCATAGGCTAATTTTACCCGATGGAAGCAAAGCAAAAAGTGTTTATTCAAGCTTTTGGTTCAGCAAACCAAGCCATTTCCTGATTCAACATGCAAAGCTCTGGCAGGCATGGTTATAATTAGGCCATGATAAAAATCCTTCATTTTGCTGACGCCCACATCGACATGACCAATTTCGGACAACACGACCCCGAAACCGGTCTCCCGGAACGCGTGATGGACTTTTTGCGTTCGCTTGACGCCATCATCCAGGCTGCCATCGCTGAAAAAGTGGACCTGGTCATTTTTGCCGGCGACACCTACAAAGACCGCTCTCCCGCGCCTACTTTTCAGCGCGAATGGGGTCGCAGGCTGATGCGGCTTTCGAAAGCCCACATCCCCACCATTCTTCTGGTTGGTAACCACGACATTTCCCCCTCCCAACGCAAGGCACATGCCCTGCAGGAGTTCGATACACTAGCCCCCGAGCACATGATTGTGATCAGCAGTCCGGTTTTGCTTACCCCCGACAAACTGGAAGGCCTGCCAGTTCAGGTCCTGGGTTTGCCTTGGATTACCCGGGCAGGCGTGATGCAAGCAATCACTGCCGGGCAGTCAGACGAAGACGATCCTCTCAAAGCCATTGAAACAGCCATTGGCGACTGGATCAGCGACGCACTCAGCAAAGCCGACCCGGAATTGCCGGTCATTTTGACCGCGCACGCCTCTGTTTCCGGAGCCAAGTACGGCAACGAGCAGGATATCAAAATTGGGAGGGATGTGGTTTTGCCTCTCGGCCTGGTGCGCGACCAACGTTTTGATTACGTCGCTCTCGGACACATCCACCGCTTTCAGGACCTCAACCCTGGCGCCCATCCTCCGGTTGTCTATCCGGGTTCAATTGAACGGGTCGATTTTGGCGAGGG
>JAQVUC010000047.1 GCA_028699715.1 Anaerolineaceae bacterium
CTCAAATCTTTACTTGAAAATACGAAACCAGCCAAACAAGCCAGACATGCCTGGTACTTGTACGATTTTGGCAATTCTGCCTATGCTGCAGTGATTCTGCTTGCTGTTTTCTCCGCCTACTTTAAAAATGTAGTTGTCGGAGGTGCTGAAGGAACACGCTTCTGGGGTTGGGCGGTTGGTATTGCCGCTATCACGGTCGCGCTGATTTCCCCTGTCCTTGGCGCGATCGCTGATTCCTCCCGATCCAAAAAATTATTTCTTTTCATTTTTACCGGGATCTCGGTTGTGTTTACGGCTATGCTTTTCTTTGTGCGGGCTGGTGATATTGTCATGGGAATGGTGTTTTTTATCCTGGCTGAAACAGGCTACCGGGGAGCTCAGGTTTTTTATGATGCCTTGTTGGTAGATGTCTCCACTCCGGAAACCATCGGTTACATCTCGGGTAAAGGTTGGGCTTTTGGTATGTTGGGCGGCGTGGCCACTTTGTTGATTGCCGTTGTCCCCATGCAGTTGATTGGTAATGATTTTATTCCCTACACCTTTGTAATCACCGCTGTGATCTATGCCCTGTCGTCCTTGCCCACCTATTTCAGAGTCAAAGAACACACGCCTGTGCTTCCTATCCCCGAGGGAGAAACATTGCTTTCTAATTCCTTCAAGCATTTGGGTGAAACTTTCAAAGAGATCAAAACCTACAAAGAATTTTTGCGTTACATGATCGCCTTTTTGATCTACAACGACGGCATCATGATGTTGATGGATTTTGCTGCCATCATTGGCGGCACACTCTATGGTCTGAACCAGGTGCAGTTGATCATTTTTGTCATAATCATTCACATTACCGGGGCACTGGGAGCGCTGTTCTTTGGAAAAATTTCCGACAGCAACAGCAGCAAAAAAGCAATCATTTATTCCCTGGTCATCCTCATCCTTGCATTGGCTTGTCTGTACCTGATCGATACGATGATTGGTTTCTTTGTCGTCGGAGCTTTTGCTGGTTTTTCACTCTCAGGCGCTCAAGCGGTCAGCCGGACAATGGTCAGTCAGTTAGCCCCGAAAAGCAAAACCACCGAATTTTACGGCTTCCTTTCCGTGGCCGGACGGACTTCCACCTTTATCGGGCCGCTTGTGTTTGGAACCATTTCCTATAATATGAACAATTATTATGTGGCTCAGGGGATGGAGCAACTGGCAGCTGAGCAATTGGGACAGCTTTGGGGTATCGGTTCAATTTTGGCCTTCTTGGTTATCGGCCTCGTGATCCTTTTGAGTGTTCGCGAAGTTACAGCCAGCAATCCCATGGAATACAATCAAAAAGAAGTGGAGATTTGATATGAAAGTACTTATTTCTGGCGGTGCAGGCTACATAGGCAGCACAATTGCCTCAGTCTTGATTGACGCAGGGCACACTCCAATTTTATTGGATTCCTTGGTGACAGGCCGCAGGGAATTCACCAAAGACCGGATTTTTTACGAAGCTGACATTTCAGATCGGGCTATGCTGCGGCGAATTTTTTCGGACCATCCGGACATCGTCGCCACCATTCATTGTGCCGCTTTGATCGTTGTGCCGGAATCTGTGGCGCGCCCTTACGACTATTACCGCGAGAACGTGGTCAAGTCCATGGAATTCTTCAAGACCCTGGCTGATTTGGGTTATCCAAGAGTTGTTTTCAGCTCTTCCGCGGCGGTTTATGATGTTGTCCCTGGCTTTATGGTCACCGAGGAATCACCTCTACTGCCACTGAGCCCTTACTCGCGCACAAAATATATGATGGAAATGGTGTTGAAAGACTTCTGCCAGGCTTATGGATTGAAGGGTATCGCCCTCCGGTATTTCAACCCCATCGGCTCCGACCCGAAAATGCGCACCGGGCTGCATATCCAGCATCCCAGCCATTTGATTGGTAAATTGGTTGAAGTTTCCATGGGGAATGAACCGGTATTCAATCTTACCGGCATTGACTGGCCTACCCGAGACGGCTCCGGCATCCGCGATTATATCCACGTTTGGGACCTGGCTTTGGCGCACCTCAAAGCTGTGGAAAACTTCGACAAAGCCATCCAGGAAGGCTCCGAAGATGGCACCGAATACACCGTGATCAATCTGGGCACCGGCAATGGTGTGACGGTAAAAGAATTCCTGGTCGCCTTTGAAGAAGTGGTGGGCAAGCAGCTGCCGGTTTCAATTCAACCTCCTCGTCCTGGCGATATCGCCGGCGCTTACGCGAACGCTGACAAGGCCTGGCGCTTGCTGAGCTGGAAAGCTGAAAAAACAATTGTTGAAGGCATCGCCGACGCGCTGCGCTGGGGTGAGATCAGGGAAACAATTATCCACTATTAAAACCAACTTCCTTTTTTAGATTCCAAAGCCCTTTCACACAAATGAAGGGGCTTTATCATTAATTTCAGGTTCATATGTAACAAAAAATTTATTTTTTTCGGCAGCTCATTTTGCGTGTTTGGTGAAGAGTATCTATCCTTTATAATAAAGCAAAGTAAAGGAGTCTGAATGAGTATTATTAACCGACTGATTGGCGAACCAGAAATACGAGCGCTTAACTCTCACCAAAAAGCTGAAGTGAACAAATTGATTGACCAGTTGGTCAAAATTGGAAAAATGGATGACTTTTTATCCGTTGTTCCGGGGGGTTCTTTTGACCTGCAGTGTCACCACAGGGACGCGAAGATGATCGGCCGCCGGATTCATGAGATTGGCGGAGAATCTCTTATGTGGGCTGTCCGTCAAACAATCAAATATAAGCTCAAAGATGTCATGGCGGAACACCTGGATCACTGCTGGAAGGGCATCGGCAGCTGGGAAGCTTAAGCAATCTCAGGTTTCAAGTACTTTCTGACCCCTGTAGTCTTTTCTGAGAAACAATTACCTAAATCTTGCTTTGGCAGTGGCGCAATGTTTCTTTGAAAGTTAACATACTCCATGTTCAGAGCGTATGGTTGTTTGATAGAGTGAGCCCAGGCGGACTGAATGTTATAATACGAAAAATCCACTGAATGAAAGAGGTTCTGATGAGTCATGACGTTACCAAAAAAGAAAGTATCACCTGCGACGCTGTCCCAGCCGCGATTGGACCATACTCTGTTGCGGTTTCCACAGAATCGCTGATCTTTATTTCTGGTCAACTCGGATTAGATAAAAATACCGGCAACCTGGTTGAAGGTGGCGTCCAGGCTCAAACAAGACAGGCTCTGACGCACATGAAAGCCAGCCTGGAAAGTGTCGGTGCCGGCATGGAAGATATGGTCAAAACAACCGTGTTTTTGCTTGACATGGGTCAATTTGCTGAGATGAATGCGGTTTATGCTGAATTTTTTAGTTCAGATTACCCAGCCCGTTCCGCGATCCAGGTAGCAGCTCTGCCAAAGGGCGGCATTGTGGAAATTGAAGCGATTGCGATAAAACCAAACCCAGCCAAAAAAGACAAGGACTTCAGCTGATTTAATTGGCAGAAAACCAAACTAACGTGTCTCCTTCTGTATCTGTGATCATTCCATGCAGGAATGAAGAAAAAACCATCCACCTGGTCCTGGAAGCGCTGCGCCAGCAAACTTTTCCAATCGAGGAGCTGGAAGTTGTCATCGCGGATGGTTTTTCAACTGATGGAACCAGACACGCAATCCAAAGCTATTCTGAATCAAACCATGCGTTAAAGATTAGACTGGTAGATAACCCTAAAAAAATCATCCCGGCCGGCTTGAACACGGCCATAAAGGCTGCAAGTGGTCAACTAATTGTGCGAATGGATGCGCACTCCCTGCCAGAACCAGATTACGTTGAGCGTTGTGTAAACGCTCTTCAGGCAGACTTGGCTGAAAATGTAGGTGGGGTTTGGAACATCAGCTCCCGCAATGACAGCTGGATCGCCCGTTCCATTGCCGCGGCTGCGGCTAATCCCCTGGCTGTGGGGGATGCGCATTATCGTTTCACCAACAAAGCAGCTTACGTAGACACTGTGCCGTATGGTGCTTACAGGCGCGAGCTCTTTGACAAAATTGGACTGTTCGACGAAAGCTTGCTTGCCAATGAAGACTACGAGTTCAACACGCGCATTCGCCAATCTGGCGGGCGAATTTGGCTGGACCCGGCTATCCGCTGTACCTATTTTGCCCGACCCAATCTCAAGGCTCTGGCAAAGCAATATTGGGGCTACGGCTATTGGAAAGCTCAAATGCTCAAACGCTATCCAGACACCATCCGCTGGCGCCAGGCCTTACCGCCTTTATTTGTTTTGGGCGTGTTGTTGCTTGCTATCCTTGGTCTGTTTTGGAGACCTGCCTGGATCCTGGTTGGCAGCGTTATTGCACTATACTTGGTGATTCAGTTGATTTCGGCGATTTCGATCGCTAAGAAACAACAGGATCTAAAACTTAGTTTTGGTATCCTATTGGCGACCTTAACCATGCATTTTGCCTGGGGAAGCGCGTTAATTGTTGGTTTAATATCAAAACCCGACAGGAAGTGAACATGGCAGAGAAGTCAAACAATAAGTCAACGGGGCTTTTTCGCCTTGAGCGAGGCGAACAACGGGCGCTCTTGGTTTTTGGTGACCTTTTGGTTGCGATTCTCGCACTTGTAGTAGCAATGCTTTTTTGGGCTGAAGGCGATACCTGGTTCGGTCTTACCCTGGAGTTTTTGCGAACCCGTATTCCTGGCTGGTTTTACTTTTTACCGCTGTTGTGGATGGTTTTGCTGGTGGATTCTTATGATGTCCGCAAATCGAGTAATCTGATCACCACCCTGAAGACACTCGCAATTTCATTTCTTGTTGCTATTGGGATTTACCTGGCTATCTACTTTGCTTCTCCACCCAACTCTCTTCCCCGTTTGGGTGTGGCCATATTCTTTGTCTTGGCTGCAGTCTTCACCCTTCTCTGGCGTCTGGTTTACGTGAAATTGTTTGCTACAGTCAGTAAGCAAAAAAGAGTCCTGATCATTGGTGCGGGCAGAGCGGGTACAGCACTGACGCAAATCGTCACCGAGCAGGATCCTCCCCCCTTTACTCTGATCGGTTTGATCGATGATAATCCAGACAAGCTGGGGACATCTGTTGAGGGCTTCCCAATTCTTGGCAATCACACAAATTTACATGAAATCATTGAAAATCAAAATATTACCGACTTAATTTTGGCTATTTCAAACGAAATGAACCACGGTATGTTTCAAAACATCCTGACCGCCCAGGAGCAGGGGATGAACATGGCGACCATGCAGGACACCTATGAATCTTTGACCGGACGCGTTCCGATTTCCTTGTTGGAATCTGATTGGGTCATCCGTTCCTTTATTGACCGGACCCCAACCAGCGGTTTTTATCGTTTGGCCAAGCGTCTGATTGATTTGGGCTTGAGTCTTGTTGGTATGATTGGCTTGATCGTGCTTTACCCTTTTATTGCGCTTTTGATCAAGCTGGATTCCAAGGGACCAATTATTTTCAAACAAACCAGGTTAGGCCGCAGCGGCATTGCCTATACAATTTATAAGTTCCGAACCATGAAAGATAGCTCGGATATGGAAAAAGAAGCCCTGGTTACTGCTTCTAATGATCCCCGGGTTACAAGGGTTGGCCGTTTGCTGCGCAAAACTCATCTGGATGAAATCCCTCAAATCATTAATGTGTTACGTGGGCAAATGAGTTTTGTAGGTCCAAGATCAGAACGCAATGAATTGGTCAGCGTTTTCCAGAAAGATGTGCCTTTTTATCGCGCCCGCATGTTGGTAAAACCAGGCATTACGGGTTGGGCTCAAATTCATCAGGCTTATGCTGAAACGGTCGAAGAGACTGCCATCAAGCTGGAATATGATCTTTACTATATCGAACACGCTTCGATCATGATGGACATTTTGATCATGCTGCGCACAATAACCTCCGTTCTGGGCTTTAAGGGTCGCTAGAATGGATTTTATTGATTCAAAGAAGGAAAAGGCTGAGAATCTGCCAGAGATAATCCCTTCACCGCATCTACTTCAACTCCCGGAATGGGCGGAATTCAAGGCACATTTCGGTTGGCGCAGCGCCATCGTCCGTTCTCAATCGGCAGAAGCTCAACTTTTATTCAAAACTTTGCCGATGGGTTTTTCCATTGCCTACATTCCCAAAGGTCCTTTGGGATCTGACTGGAAAAGTCTGTGGCCGCTGATCGACGAGGAATGCCAACAAAGAAAATCCATTTTCTTACAGGTTGAGCCAGATTTGTATCTGCCTTTGCCTGCTGATATTTCAACTCAGTTTTCTGAAGGCTTCATTGAACAAGAGAAAACCATCCAGCCCCGTCGAACGGTGATAATTTCACTCGAGCCCAGCGAAGAAGGTTTGCTGGCGGGTATGAAGCAGAAAACACGCTACAACATCCGTTTGGCAACCAAGAAAGGTGTCAGCGTCCAGCTCACAGATAATGTTAAAGGCTTTTACGACATGATGCTGACCACCGGTAATCGCGATGGTTTTGCGGTCCACAATCTTGATTATTACCAAAAGGCCTATGACATCTTTGCTCCCAAGGGCAAATGTGCCCTGCTGCGGGCTTCTCACGAAGGGCAAGATCTGGCCTATCTGATGCTTTTCCTTTCGGGAAAGCGAGCCTGGTATTTTTACGGTGCTTCGGACAATAGCCAGCGCAACCTGATGCCCACTTATTTGTTACAGTGGGAAGCGATGCGATGGGCAAAAGAACACGGCGCGCTTGAATATGACCTCTGGGGCATTCCGGATGCAGATGAAAGCGTTTTGGAAGCAGAATTTACGAAACGATCGGACGGGTTGTGGGGTGTTTATCGTTTTAAACGGGGTTTCGGTGGTGAAATTGTCCGCACCAGCCCGGCTTTTGTTCGGGTTTATAATCCCTTGCTGTACCGCATCTATGAAAAAATACGTTCCAACCGGGCTGAAGATTGATCATGAAACAGATTTTTCCTCAGACTTCAGAAGAATGGAACTCAATAGTACTAAATTTTCCTCAGGCTCATATTTTGCAAAGCTGGGAATGGGCAGAGGCAAAAAAGCAAAATGCATGGACCCCTTTATTTTTTGTCTGGCAAGATCAACAAGCTGATCCAAAAGCCGCTGCTCTAATCCTCAAAAGGCAAATCAATCTTTTAGGTCTGCGCTTTTCTGTTCTCTATGCTCCTAAAGGACCCGTTTTCGATTGGGACAACCTTGAATTAGCCTGCCAAGTCATAAGTGATTTGCAAAACTTATCAAAGAAACACAAGACGATCTTCCTGAAAATTGACCCCGATGTTCTTCTGGGAACGGGCATACCCGGAACGGATGAAGAACAGTCTTCACCC
>JAQVUC010000048.1 GCA_028699715.1 Anaerolineaceae bacterium
GCTCCGGCGGTAAACGTGATAGCGTAGTTGGTTGAGGTGTACCCAGAAATTTCAACGGTGTACTCACCTGGCGATGCCTCAGCCACATTTGGAACAGGCTGATCACCTCCATCTTTAACTGCGTAGCTGGGCGAGCCGCCGAGCTTACTCTCGTCATCTTCTGCGACAAATCCAGCGAACTGCGGCTCCCAAGTTGGCGCTGCATCCCCGTACTCAATTTCTTCTGATTTAACCGTGACACCCAAGGGCGCTTGACTGACCGTCAAGGTGCCAGTGGCATAACTAAGAATGTACTTTTGAGAGGTTTTCCCTGACGGTGTGACAGTGTAGGTGCCAACATCGGAGCCCACATCGTAGCTGTGAGCAAAGACAAAGGCACCTTTCAGATCGTTACGTTTTGGTGTATCACCATCCGTGAATCCTGTGCAAGTTACTGTAAACTTAGGCTTTGCGGCGCCATATACAATACTTTTAGCGTCTACCGTGACCGTTAAGGTAGGCTGCGTAGTATACGGCACTCGTTTAGTTTTAAGGGGGATACCGCGGTGCCACTGTTCAAGCCACTCATAGGTATCACTGGCCTTCATCTCGGCCATGAAAGTCCGCTGAGCGACTGAGCTGGTCTCGGTGCCCTTTAAAAGGATTGGGCCGTTGCCATCGCGTTTAAATCCCAAGAGAATAGTTTTACTCATGGTTAAAAAACCTCCTTTCTTTAGGACTCCGAGATCATTCGGAGCAAGGAGAGTTTATTGAGCACACCGACACCAAACAAACACTCATAAACAACGTTTACATTGCGCTTGGCGGCCTCGGCCCAAGTTTGACGACCGATTGAGAGGCCCGTGACGGGATCGCTGATAACCTCGTAATCGGCTATCTTTGAGACAGCGGGATCAACTTTATAAGGAGCGCCCACAACACCGATTGCATCCTTACGGCAGCAGAACCCGACTAATCGCTCACTGTTATCATTAATGAAATCAGAAGCGATAATATCGAATCCAAGCAGACGCGGCAAGATACCCTCGGCAGAAGTGGCAATCGCTTTCTCGGCGAGCCCTGCCCAGGTAATTAAGCGGGAATCGTTAAGCAATGCTTCCTCGTAGTCAAGATTGAGGTACATCCATCTGTTATTCCGCGGCCACTTAGCTTTATTACACGCTTTACGCGCGGCAGTAACATGATCACGGTCAAAGTCTTCGCTTTCCACGCCTTCAGCGGCAACTACACCCGAGAAATTATCAATCGTAACAATCTCAAGAACGGAATTAACGATTGCTTCTCTCAGGTCTTGCAACATAATTTCAAAATGCTTTGAAAGATGTTCATGCGGCTGAGCGTTTGAGGTGAGACTGTTATAGGTTAAGCCAACAGTTTTGTGCTTATCCAACTTAATTTCGATGCTCTCAACCTCGCGGCTGCCAGTTTGGAGGCCTTCGGCAGGATTGTAATTGATAACGGGATCATCCGGACGTTTAACGACTGCTACCTGCATCGTGTCTTTGCCCTTCCTCGGCAAGTCTGACCAAGTGGTAGTAAAACCATCCATAAAACCGCGCAATGGCTCAAAAAACTCTGTTAAGACTATATTAGTCTCGATAAAAGTTTCTTTGAGATCATCGCTCACTGTGACCGCGTTAGTGGCGAGCGCATCCTTGAGAAATCGGTTATGCGCAAACATAAGACCAAATTTCTCGTTAGTTTTACCAGCTTTATTCAAAGCAAGAAACTGTTCCTCGATATCCTTGACCGAGACAGAGCCGTGAACAGGCTCAATCACGGGAGCTTCTTTGACAGTTTTAGCTGGCAGCTTCTCAAGTTCAGCGCGCATTTCGGGGTTATCCATAATTTGGGTTACCCAAAAATCTTTGCTAGAGTTATCAATTTTACCTGCTTGAATCGCTGAATCGACAAACTTAGTTGCGTTGCGTTTATCAGTTTCTTTTTGTTTTGCCTGTAGTGCGGCAAGCTGCGCCTGCATTATAGCAATTTGCGCCTGATTAACTGGCGGTGGCTCGGGGCTGATAGGCTGTGGATCAGCTTGAGGCTCATCCTTTTTAGGCGGCTCAGGCTGCGGGGTTGGCTCAGGAGCGGGCTGCGGATCACTCTTGGGAGGCTCCGGCTGCGGCGTCGGCTGAGGCTGAGGATCCTTAACGACAGGATCAGCGGGATTATTAGTTTTATTAGGCATATTAGTTTCTCCTTTTGTAAATAATTTTTTAAATTTATTGGGCACGCTTAAGTTACCATGCAGTGGCAACGGCTCAAGCATCACGAACCCCTCTTCGATGATTTTATCAATAAAACCAAGCTCAAGCGCTTCCTGCGCATCCAGAAACGTGGTTTTATCCATCATCTCTGAAAGCTCTGATTCGCTCAAGCTAGTCTTGTCTGCATAAAGTCTAAGCGCAAAAGACTTATAGTTATCTAATACCTTAGCAGCATTCCTAAAATCGTTTGCATCGCCATCACGCACGGCGTTGGGATTATGGATCATGTAAAGGCCACCCTCCACCATGCTCACCGTATCGCAAGAGCAGGCAATCAGCGTTGCGGAAGACATGCAAACACCATCAATCACGCACTCAGTCCGACCACGGCGCTCAAGAATCAAAGCACAGATCGCTTGCGCTTCTGGCAACGCACCACCACGCGAGTTAATCCGGATTTTAACGGGATCATTTTTTGGAACCATTGCGAGAGCTGCGCCAAATGCGGTTGCAAAGTAGCCGGGTGTTTCATCGGTTTTAATACCGATGTTATCGTAAATTCTAATCTCGGCAATGGAGTCTTTAACCCCAACATTCACAACTTCAAACATCGTTTTACTTGGCATCTTCTAATTCCTCTTCATCTTCGTTTTTTTCAGTGGCACGCGGTGAAATGTTTCCTGCCAGGCTGGCAAGCCCGCGGCTAACTAGCTCTGGAATAGCCACGCCCTTTGACTTGGCTAGCGCGGCCACATCTTCATATTCCTGTAAAAGTTGATCGAAATGTTCTTTTGGGTCCTTCCCACGCCTTGCAAGGATATCCTCATAAGTGAAAAGACCATACCTGAGCCCTTTCTCAATAATCTCCATTTCATAACCGAGATCAGCGGTGATAGCGCGCGGTGGTAACACTGAACATTTCCACCAGTCAGGCGACCTGGTCTCATGTTTTTTTGCGCTTGCAACATGCTTGTAAATTCTGGCAAACCCATGAGCGAGCACTGCCCACTTGGCCACCATCGCCTCATTACAAACTTCCAGCACAATCCGCTGTTGGGTACCCTGCATATTGACTGGATGCACAAATTGACGCGTCAGGTCACATCCGATAAATACTTTGTTTACCAAATGATCAAAAAAACTGAGTGTGTTAGGCGAGGGCGTATCACTCTTAATATCACTTACCTTTGTGCCCTGTGGAACAAATTCAACCGTGGCACCCAAAGATTCTTTGATCGAGGTTTTCTGGTCGTCAGTAATAGTCGCAATTCTTTGAGCAAGCGCAGAGGGGTTCGCACCGCCTAACGCCTTGGCTCTGAGCTCCTGAAAATTAATTTTTTCGCCACCGGGCAGCTCTACAACAGTCAAACGTGAGGATCGATATTTTTCCTGATCCATCACGAAAGATTGAAGCATAAAGAGGTCAATAAAGTCGTTTATAACTGAGGTGCAAATCGGGATGCCGCGCCTTTGACCAAAACGCTCAGGATCGTAAAAGTGTATAACGTTCTCAGCGGCAAATCTGCGATAATTATTGTTTTTGAACATCGCTGAGACCTGATAAGCGATAGGACGGCCATATTGATTGAGGACGACGCCATCGGCAACATTGTTTTCTGAGCCCAAACCGAATGACCGGACGCGGTGCGCCTCAATCCATTGAATTTTAGGCTGCTCATTTTCCCAGCATAAAATAGCGAACGTTTCACCGTCTCTGTCCATCGCCATTGAGGCAATCGCCTGTGAGTGCTCAAAAGGTAGATCGCTACCCAGATCACCGTCCATACAAAACTGATCCCAGGCAACCCGCATGGTCTCATCAAACTTGGGATCGCCCGAATTGGGGATCACTGGCAGGCCACGCGGCCCAACGGTTAAAAGCTGACGCAAGTTTAAAATCTGCGCATAATAAGGCGAGTTGACAGCTATCCACCTAGAAGTATTCCGCAGCTGGGCGCAGTCCATGGATTTAGTGTCGACGTGAAAATCGCCCATCGAACCATAAACGGCAATCCGGCTAGGGGACAGATTAGCCCCTGAGTAAAACCCAAAATTACTGGCAAACTGTTTAAGTCTGTTTTTAACGCGCCTGCCAAAGGTCATAAGATAGCCCTCCTGTAGTCAATTATTTCGGACGTGTAAAAGCAATCGCCAATGTGCAAGTGAATCCAGTTTAAAATCTCTGCGTCGGTCGGGTCTTCGTTGCCGCCGCGCATTAGATCAGCTAACGCAAGCGCATGTAGTTGTCGCAACAGGTTAAGAAGCTGAATGATCTGCGCTGGTCGAAAAGAAGATACGAAGGAAAAAGTGGAAGAAGCTGAGTTAGCTGAGACACCTGTGAGTACTAAGCCATCTTGCGTTTTTTTGATCTGCGCAGCGCTAGCTCTTTTTATGGCGTCAAGAAGAGAGACGCCATCCGCACGTGCAGCATCGGCAATAAAATCTACCAGCTCAAAGGCGTATGCGCTAAGCTCACCCACGCCCAAATACTAACATGACCGGCAGACAACATAAACCTATCTAATGTTAAGTATTATTAAGAGTTATTAAGTTTCTGTGGATTTACGGATGTAGACTGAACCGTAGCTGAATTTTGTAGCGGCCAGCCACTCCCGAGCCTCCCTGAGTGTAGCTCGCCCACCGGGCATTGGAAAACCGCGATTGCACATCTGCTGAACATAACTGTAGCTGACACCCAACGCAGCGGCTAGTTCTTTGCGCGCGAGTAGTTTCTCACCTGGCCACACTCTAAATTTACTCATTCTCGGGGTCCTCACTCTTGACCGTTAATAAGATTGAATAGCTTGCAGCAGCCACAAGTTGGAGCACCTCACAATCAAACAGGTGATTGGGCCATTTATTTGAGATACGCGTCCAAGTGACCGTTCGACCAGCTTTGTCAATCTGGCGGCGCTCTCCGTCCATGTGTTTAAAATAGACACTGCGATTTGAAACTGCGATATCTGTCACTGCCCAGTCATATTGACTCTCGCCAATGCGCATCAATTCCAACTGATCTTTGAAAGCGTTGGCGTTATAATGAAGCACCATCAAAGAAACGTTATCAGAAATCACTTCTGCTTCTCCCCAGCCAAAAATTCGGGGCATACCAGTAGACTCATCCCTCCATGTGCGGTGCTGCGCGAACCCTTTTGACGGCGTCCACCCATAACAAATATAATCGGGGGAGCGCTCCATTTTACTTGAGACTAACTGCCCAGCGTTTGGATTAGCAATCACCTCTGAGTGCGTGATACACTCCTTGTAAATTCGTTGGGTGTCAAACCCCGAGTCTATAAAAACGAAAGGGTCCTTGATGCCATGCTTTTTTTGTGCAGCTTGCAACTGACGAAACGAGTTGCAACTACCGAAATCGACCAAATAAGAGTCTCCCCGCCGATTCCAAGCACGCACCAGCCACCAGAGATGAGGTCTGTTTAAATGATAGTCTGCCGTCAGGAATTTGAACCACTCCCCCTCATGCTGCATGGAACTTGAAATGATCTTCTCACGGCGCTTAGCAGCAGACTGCGCAATCCAAGGTTCCGCCAGCTCACCATTCGCAAAAGACCACAAAAGACCTGCACGTTTGTCTTTTATGAATTTGACTGCCATCACCCCAACGTTAGTCGCTGAGCTAGAAGAGGCATACAAAGAAGAGATGTGATAAGAACGCGTGGAAGCGTCAGTGATTGGATTAGTTGGTATCCACTCTCCATTTGGCATCATAGCAGCTTTATCACGATCAAAGATTTTACCTTTGCAAAATGGACACCGAAAATGAGCTGATTCTTTTACCCGCTGGTAATCCCAGGTTATACCAGTTTTAGCATCCTGATCCCAGTAAACAAAAGCTTCGTTCCCAAGTCGCGGCAAGGTGTAAAACGTTTCTGAAAAAGCAAGTGTCACGAGCTTCTGACAATGGATGCAAGGTAGGTGATATCGCCTCTGGTCACCTTTTAGGAATTCCTGCCACTCGGGACCATCCTCGATGGTTGGCGAGCTCGTAATCATGATAAAGCGATTGGAAAAGTCTTTACAGCGCATCTTAGCACGTGAAACGGCGTCACCCTCGCGAGTAGTCGAGATTGGATATTTACCAGTTTCATCCAAAAAAACCACTCTGGCAGGCGAGCCAGAAAGGCCGTCAGTGGAGTTTGAGTTGACAAATTCCACTATCGAGCCACCCAAATAGTAAAGCGATGTAGTGAGTGTTCGGCGCGGGTCTGTGATCAGGTCAGCAATCTCAGGCGATCTCTTTACCATCCGCTTAAACCGTGAGTCAGAAAACTTGCGATAGCCACGCTCAGTTGGCATAACCCAAAAAATACGGGAAGGTCGATTGATTATGGTGTACCCAGCGATTGCCATGAGCGCCGCGGTTTTACCTACCTGAGTGCCAGAGATGAGTGTGACCTCACGAATTTTGGGATCTGCAGCACAATCAATGATCTCGCGCATAAAATCACGACCGCGAGTGGAGAATGGCACGGTACGCCCTGGTTCGGAAAAAACGATGTTTTTACAAGCCCAGTCAGTGACTGAATCACGCGTTCTGGGTTTTAGAATGTTCTTAATATGGAGGAAAGCTTGACGAGTATCCACACCCAACTTATTCTTCATGGAAGTCCTCCTCGTTCGGTTTTTTTGGAGGCGGTTCAATTTCAAGCGGATCAACTTTAAATTCAGTTTCTACCGCCAGACAAAAACCTTCCAAGACTTCTATGATCACTTGGCGGATTTGTTCTTCAGCAAGCTCAGGCGTCTCGGGGGCAACTAACGTCGCCAAGCGCTCTGGCAACTCATTTAGGTTTTCCGAAAACATGGAAAACACTTTGGCAATCGCAATCTCAACATCACTCTTGAGTAGATAATCTTGTTTCTTTACCGCCAGGTCAAATTCAAGATGAGCAACCTGAATTTCATCTTTCCGTGACCGGCGCCCAAACCGATCCATGTACTCAGCGATAATTCTTCGGAGTGTCTCAGCCGCTGGAAAGTGATAGCCAACACGATGTATCACACCAC
>JAQVUC010000049.1 GCA_028699715.1 Anaerolineaceae bacterium
CCTGCGTTTTATCCTCAATATTGGAATCGATTTGGAAGGCGCGGAAAAATCGATCAAGCTCGCCAGGCAGTACCCCGGTTTCATCTTTGCCGTGATTGGTATTCACCCAAATTACTCCTCAAATTTTGATCCCTCTGTTTTCAGGAAGCTGGAAACCCTGGCCGAAGAACCTGAGGTTGTCGCCATTGGAGAAATTGGCCTGGACTTCTACCGCGATCACGCCTCGCCAGAGCAGCAGCACATTGCCCTGGAAGCCCAACTGGAGCTTGCCGCCCGGCTCAGCTTGCCGATTGTGGTCCACGAGCGCTCATCCGCACAGGAGCTTGTGCCCATCCTCACAGGTTGGCAGCGCGCTCTCCCGGCAGATCATCCTCTCAAGTCCCGCCCGGGTGTGATGCATTCCTACAGCGCTTCAATCGACTATACCCAAAGTTTGCTCGAGAGTAATTTTGTCTTCCGGATCGGCGGACCGGTAACTTATAAAAATGGAAAAGACAAACAAGCCCTGGTATCTGCCCTGCCGATTGAAAGTATGCTCTTGGAAACGGATTGCCCCTTCTTGCCACCACATCCTCATCGCGGCAAACGCAATGAGCCGGCTTACATCCCCCTGATCGCCCAAAAAATTGCCGAAATCCGTGGAATGGAAGTTGAAGATATTGGCAAGCAGTTAACAAAAAACGCTGGTTACTTGTTTAATCTTGATCAGATCTTAAAATAAACAATCAAATTCTTTTATTAAAGAATGAACCGCCCCAGAAGGCGGTTCAAACATTTTTGGAAGCTCAACTTACTCTTCAGGGATTTCGTAATCAGGCACAAAGGTCTGGTCGCCAAATGGCGGGCGCACGTATGTGTCATCCACCTGCCTGGGCGGCAAAGACAACACCTGGGGGGTCAGATCTTCGTAGGGGATCTTGCTTAAAAGGTGGTTGATGCAGTTCAGACGCGCTCTCTTCTTATCGTCCGCTTCCACCACATACCAGGGGCTCAACTTCGTATCCGTGTAACGGAACATCTCATCTTTAGCCCGTGAATACTCTACCCAGCGTTTGCGCGATTCCAGGTCCATCGGGCTCAGCTTCCAGCGCCGGGTGATATCATCGATGCGCGCCTGGAAACGCCGTTCCTGTTCTTCATTGCTGACCGAAAACCAGTATTTGATAAGAATGATGCCTGAGCGAATCAACATCTTTTCGAATTCCGGTACAGAACGGAAGAACTCTTCCACTTGTTCGGGGGTACAAAAACCCATCACCCGTTCAACCCCTGACCTGTTGTACCAGGAGCGGTCAAAAAGGACCATCTCGCCAGCCGCTGGAAGATGCGCGACATAGCGCTGGAAATACCATTGGGTTTTTTCCTTTTCGGTTGCCACTGGCAGAGCGACAACACGCACAATTCTGGGATTCAGCTTTTCGGTGATACGCTTGATGGTGCCACCCTTGCCCGCCGCATCCCGACCTTCAAAAATAACTACAACTTTCAAACCGGTTTCCTTGATCCAACCCTGCAGCTTCACCAATTCGATTTGGAGCTTTTCGATTTCCCTTTCATAAACAGCAGTGGATAATTTTTTCAGCTTTTTGGGTTTTGGATCATTTTCAAGATCATCAGATTGTTCAGTTGTCTCTAAGTTCTCAACTTCTTCGACTTTTTCAGCCTTCTCATCCTTAACAGAGGATTTTTTCTTTGATTCAGATTTGGATTTTTTCTTAGCCACACGACCCTCCTGGAAAGATTAACGGAATTGATGGGAAATCGATTTAATTATACATAGATTTTTTTCGTTTTTTAACTCAGTTTTTCCCTTTTGTAGTCCACAAAACGATAGCCCACTCCTCGTTCTGTGAGGATGTAGACAGGATTAGCTGGATCAATTTCGAGCTTTTTGCGCAGGTAGTTGATGTACAAACGCACATAGTGAGGTTCGTTCTCGTACTCATAGCCCCAGACTTTGTTCAGGATCTGATCGTGAGTCAGCACCCAACCCGCGTTTTGCACCAGGTGATAGAGCAAACGATATTCTGTTGGGCGCAACTGTACCAACTCCCCTTCCACCCAAACTTCGTGACGGTCAAAATCGATCGTCAGGCGATCGTCCACAACAATTTTGCCTGTTTCTTCGTCTTTTGAAAAACTACCCCGTCTTAACACCGCCCGGATACGGCTTGTTAATTCACGCGGACTAAAAGGTTTGGTGATGTAGTCATCCGCGCCAAGTTCCAGGCCTTTGACTTTGTCATCTTCTTCGCCTTTGGCAGTCAGCATGATCACCGGTGTGCTGCCAATTTCCCGCACCATTCTCAAAACCGTGAAGCCGTCCACATCTGGCATCATTACATCCAGCAAAATCAGGTCAGGCAGACTGACACGCAGTTTCTCCATTGCCTGGGCGCCATTGTTGGCTTCCACCACGTCAAAGCCGTCCTGTTCAAGGTTCAGGCGGATTATTTTTGCCAGGCCTTTTTCATCATCAACAACCAGGATCTTCTTTTTGTTACTATCCATTTTCCACTCCTAAAAAACATCTACAACAATGACACTGATATTATCCGTACCACCAGCCTTGTTTGCAAGGTCGCACAACTTCTCCGCGCGTTCTTCGATTGGCAGTCTGGCACAAATCACTTCCGCCATTTTTCCGTCATCCACCAAGCCCCAGAGACCATCCGAACAAAGCATAAGGTGCCCGGGAGCTGTGATTTTTTGATGGTTGAAATCCACTTTGAACCCGTCAGTTTGCCCAAGCGCCCGATAAAGCACATTTTTCTGGGGATGCAGCTCAGCTTCCGACTGGTTTATCTGCCCCAGGTCAACCAAACGTTGCACCAGGGAGTGATCCCGGGTCAGGACTTCAGTTCTGCCATCTTTGCTCACCAGATAAAGTCGGGAATCGCCCACATGGGCCAGATACAGATCCTGATTGATCAGTAAAGCTGCCGTAAGCGTTGACCCTCCGCCAGAGACCTCCTCCAAGACCGCTTGCTGAGCGCTCTTGAAGGCGGTCTCAATCATTTGCTGCACTTCTTCCAGGCTGCTTTCATCATTTTGGTGGGAAAACAGAAACGGGGACAGGTTTTCTTTCAGTTTTTGGATCGCGATCGAACTGGCCAGCTCGCCATTCATGTGACCGCCCATCCCATCGGCAACAATAAATAAGCCCGCCCGTTTCGATTGCTCACAATAGCCTTCTTGAAGCACCAGGCTGAATGCGGCATCTTCCATGTGATCTCGGGTAATGCCAACCGACTGGGCCAGGGCGGCCTGGATGGTGACTGGTTTACCATCCGCAAATGTGAGCTTTTTCAAGTTTGAGTTGGATTCGTTGCTTATCTTGTTGAATAATTTCATTCGCTCACCAGTTTCCGATTAAGTTATGGTTCCGGGGTTTCCAGTTCAAGCACTTGCAGGAAATCTTCAGCCGCCCAGCCTGAGCGGGTTTTGTCCAATAAAGCCTCACACTGCCACCAGGTATATCCATCTTTGACTACCGGACCATCAATGATTTTGAAGGCTTCATCGTCCATGGCCAAAAAATTGATTTCTCCTGAAGTGCCCGCGGAACTGCGCATGCGCAAACCCAGCCCCTCAGTGCCAACCACTTTGACGTATCTGCCCTGGGCAATCACATCCGGCGGGATGATGGAGACTTCCTGCTGCGTCGGGGTCGCTAAAACAGTCGGAATGACTGTTGTTGGAGTTTCCGTTGGAGCCGGCAGCAAGTTAACCAGATACTCCGGGGTCGTTTGGGCCGGGTTGGGTGCTTGGGTTTGAGAACGAAATATCAGATAAGCTCCGCCAACCAATAAGATGGCAAACAGGATCCCTCCCGCAATGCTTAGCGGATGTATCTTCGGTCTGGATGCTTTATCTGCCATAATGTTTATCTAAACCCTATCCTTTGATCTCAAGAATTTTCTTTCCAAAAAAGGTCAAACTGGCGGAACAATTCTCCGCTGCTTTCAAAGTGAGGCATGCCCTTGCTGTGCCGGCTGCGGAAAGCCTTCCAGTTTGAATGTTCCCTTACCAACTGTGGAAGCATATCAAAGCTCATACCAGGTTCGTTGTCATATACAGCCAGGACCGGGACAGACACTTTCTCATAGAACTTCTCTCGCACGTTACAAACCTTCAACTTACCGCTCAAAAACACCATCGGGGCAAAGTGAGCCCCGGGTTGGTGGGCTGAGGTGTAAGCCAAATCAATCAATTCTCCCGGCAAATCATAGGAAAAGCGCTTGGTATACCACTTGGTGATATTTGCCCTGCTGACAAAAGCATCATACAGCGGCAAACTCCACAGCGGGATTTTCAACAAAGAAAGCAAGATATCCTTGAAACTTTCAGCTCGATCTTGCCTTGAGATCGAACTTGAGTCAGGCATTTCAAAGCCACTTGGATTGATCATAATGATCGATTTGAACAGCTGCGGTTCTTCGTGCGCCGCAACAGCCGCGTATTCACTGCTGTTACCAAGCGAGACCACGTGGCAAGCCTGCCCTATTTTGTTTTTGATGAAATCAGTAATCGCAGCCGAGTACATACTTGGCCGATAAGGTCGGTCTGTTTTTTCAGAACCGCCAAAACCGGGCAGATCGATTGAGTAAACCAACCTTGAGGTTCGGAAGGCGTCAAAGATCGGCAGCATGTCATGCAGTCCAGCAGACATATGCAAGCCATGTACAAGCAGGATGGGAGTTTTATCTTTGATGCCGTTCACAAAATAATTGATCTTGCCGGCAGTAGCAGACTCGAAAGTGTGCTGTTCAGCATCAAGGATAATTTTCAGCTTGGCATGATGATCGATATAGCGTTTGCTGTAGAGGATCCAGCCAATAGTTGCGGCGATCAATGCTGAGGCGGCACTGGTCAGTCCCCAACCACAACATTTACGAGCTTTTTTCTCAGTCATTGCGCTCTCCTTCAGAATTGCTACTACCTTACTCTAATTATATATGAGTTTAAAGCCAATCCAGAGGGAGTGATTATGTTCCTATCCCGGTGATGGTAAAATTTTCCAGATGAGAAGGCGAAGTTTGAAAAAACGCAAGACCGGATTCCGGTGGGCTCTGCTGTCTCTTGGCCTGGCCTTTTTTTTAGCCAGCCTCCTGCTGGGTCTGCGCGAACTGCGCCGATTTCAAGCCGAACCAGCGTTGATTCCAGCTGGTACCACACTCGGAGGTGTGCCAGTAGGACGCTTAAGCCTTGAGAGCGCCAAACAACGCCTGCTTGAAGCCTTTGCTGTACCGGTGGAACTGCACTACCTTGACGCGCGGATCCAGTTCAGCCCCTCTGATTTAGGCTTCAACCTGGACGCGGATGCTTCTCTGGCGCAAATTCCATTAGTGCGCGGGTCAGGCTCCTGGTGGGATTTCATCTGGAACAAAAAGCTGCAGAACTCAGTCCTGGAATATGAGTTGATCTACTCCCTTGATGAAGTCAAAATGCAAAGCATCTTGGAGGATACTTTCAGCCTGCGCTACAACCAGCCGGCTTCAGCCCCTGTTCCAGTCCTCTACAGCACCAATTTCTTGCCTGGCCAGCCTGGCTATGGCCTCAGTTCCTTCACTCAAACACTTGAACAAGTCAAAAGAGCCCTCTTATCTCCTACCGATCGGATACTTGAGCTACGTGTAACAGAACAAACAGCCCTGCCCCTGGACTGGCAAAATCTGGAAAGTATGCTCAAGCAAATCATTCTTTTGGATAAGTTTGACGGCCTGGCTGAAGTTTATCTACGGGACCTGCAAAGCGATCAAATGCTCCACTTTGCGGTTTTGGTGCATCAGCCTGTGCCGGTTGACGTGGCTTATTCGGCAGCCAGCACGATCAAGATCCCCATTATGCTTTCCACCCTGCGGAGGGTTAGCGAGCCGATCCCCCAGCAAGCCAACAACTGGATGCAGCAAATGATCGCGGAATCTCTCAACCCACCAGCGGACGGTTTGATGAAGGCTTATCTGGATAATAACCGCGGACCGCTCATGGTCACCGCGGATTTGCGCGAGTTGGGCTACCAGAACACTTTTCTGGCGGGCTATTTTGAGCCTGGCTCACCACTCCTGGAACGGATCACAACCCCGGCAAACTCGCGCACAGACATTAATCTCGATCCGGATTTTTATAACCAGACTGTGCCATCGGAAGCTGGTGATTTGCTCGCCAGAATCTACGCTTGTGCCAATTCAGAAACCCAAACAGGTCTGTTTAACAGTGAGGTCACACCCACTGAGTGCTCCCTGATGATCGAGTATCTCAAGCAGAACAAAATCCTGGCCTTGCTTGAGGCAGGATTGCCTCCCAACACGCCTATCGCGCACAAACACGGCTGGACCAACGAACTGGATGGCTTGATCCACACCATGAGTGATACCGCCTTGATCTTCACTCCCGGTGGGGATTATGTGCTCGCCATTTTTGCTCACACGCCAGAGCAATTCCTCTACGATCCGGCTAATCGACTTTTTGCCAGGCTCTCCCAATCAATTTATAATGCTTATAACCCTGAAAATCAGGCTTATTGGTACGAGAACTGACCCTTCAACGCCTGAAAGAGAGACCAGATGCAATTGATTTTGACTCATGAACAAGCTGACCTTGACGCGCTGGCATCCATGCACGGCGCTAAATTGCTTGTTCCCGAGGCTTTTGCCCTGCTGCCCCGCCAAATCAACCGCAACGGTCGCGAGTTCATCGAGCGCTATGGCGATGAGTTGGGTTTCTCGACTATTCAGGATTTGCCCAACCGAAACATCGAACAAGTCCACCTGGTCGACACCCAATCCATGGTCACGTTGCGTGGGTTGACCAATCAAACCAAGGTCAGTGTAATTGACCACCACCCTCGCAAGGTGCAAACCAACGCGGATTGGCAAATGCAATTGGAAAACACAGGCGCCTGCACAACCCTTTTGGTGGAAAAAATTCAGGCAGCAGGTCTTGAGCTCAATAGTCTTTCAGCCACTCTTCTGCTGATGGGGATTTATGAAGATACGGGCTCGCTCAGTTACAGCAACACAAAATCGCGTGATGCCAAGGCGGTCGCGTTTTTGTTGGAGCGAGGGGCTGATCTGAATATCGTCTCCCACTACCTCAACCCACCGCTCTCAAATTTGCAACAGCAGCTTTACGACCGGCTTCTGAA